>JAZQAA010000234.1:0-6448 GCA_045544975.1 Oscillospiraceae bacterium
AAAGTCCTGATAATTCGGATGCTCCGCAAACAGGAATAACATCTCATCAATCGGAAGCCGCTGGTACTGCATGAGTACACGAATTTCTTCAAGCAGCATCGCAAGCTGCTCCGTATGCTTTACGCGTTCACGAATGCCTAT
Source organism: Oscillospiraceae bacterium (assembly GCA_045544975.1). Classification (GTDB taxonomy): domain Bacteria; phylum Bacillota; class Clostridia; order Oscillospirales; family Ruminococcaceae; genus UBA3855. Next base: position 142 of record JAZQAA010000234.1, read on the forward strand.
GGATACAAGCATACCTGCGCCGCAGCAGAATAGCACGCAGCAAATGATTCCAAGCATTTTCATCCCATGACAAGCCTCCTGACACTGCGTATGGTTCCTGACTTTCCAAGAAGCACACAATAACGGAACACACCGTTTTTCAGAAGCGGCGATAGGATTGGACGGCGCAGCACATCCTCCTGCTCGCCTGCATGGCAGGTTGCTGCAAAATGGACACCACAGCCATATGCCTGAAGAATAGCATCCGCATCCTGCTCCGTACTGATTTCATCACAGACAATGATCTGCGGACTGAGCACACGCAGTGCCGTCAATATTCCGGCAGCTCTCGGATAACCGTCAAGAATATCGGTCTGTGCACCTACATCATGTGCAGGAATCCCCTTCTGCATTGCTGCGAGCTCGCCACGCTCGTCCACAAGTGCGGTGCAGCAGCAATTCCCCATCAATCTGCAAAGATCACGCAGCAAAGTGGTTTTTCCGCTTCCTACCGGTCCTGCAATCAGAATTCCGGTTGGCTGCTTGCCGACCTGACTCCAGACCTTTTCCGCTGCACCGTGATAAGAAGCGGCAATCCGGAAGTTCATACTGCTGATATAGCGCATTGTCAGGCGGCCGTCCTTTTGTGTGCTGACCGTACCGCTGATTCCCACACGGCATCCTCCGCGGATCGTGATGTAGCCTTCGGCAAGATCCTGCTCATGGCTATAGACGGAGAAGGAACATACAGCCTGAAAGCTCTTTGCAAGCGCCTCAGTTCCCACAATAATAGCATCTTCAGGAGTTCCCTTCAGCTCCCCTGTCTTTGTCAGAAACAAATGATCGCCGTCACAGGTAACACTAACCGCACGATTGCTGCGAAGCCGGATTTCCTGCAGCCTGCTGCGGTGTACATCCGGAATAAGCCGGATTGCCTGCTGCACAGGTACTGGCAGGTATTCAAGTATCTGGTTCAAATAGCTGACTGTCTGCATTGCATCACATCCTTTACACTTCCATCCTATGCAGGGTCCTACCGGAATATGCGGACAACCGTAACAGCAAAAATCCCCCTGCAGGTCGCAGGGGGATTCCGGATATTATGTAGTTGGATCTTCCGCGTCAAAGACACGATAGTACTGCAGCTGTTCATATTCCTTTAGGAGATCGGACTGCGCCAGTTCCTCCTTAAAAGAACGGAATACACCATCTGCACAGAGTACGCCATAGGAATTCACAACAGGATACTGCTCCATTGCAGACAGCCGGAAAGTATCCCAGTTATCAAGCGGCAGTCCCGCATTTTGCTTGAGCAGTAAGGAGAGATAGTTCAGGCTAATCTGCTCCTGCGTCTCCCACTCCACATCGTAGTTTGCCCACATCACATAGGGGACGGTATAATCCGTCTGACGCACGGCAAATTCATTTTCCGGATCTGCGTACAGCTCTGTGAAAGGCATCTCCAGTGCGGGCTGATGGTCACCGAACATGAGGATGATCGTATCCTCGGGATAGGTTTCGAAATAGGCAATCAGCTCCTCAAATGCTTTGTCGCTCTCATGCGCCAGAGTCAGGTACTGATTGATGGGCTCTTCAGCGTTCTCACAAAGAGGAAGGCTCTCAAAATCCTCGCCATCATAGCCATAGGAACCATGATTCTGGATGGTGATATTGAAGATAAACTGCGGTGTGGATGGATCCTTGTTTTCCATGACATCTATGATCTTCCGATAATTCTCGGAATCACTGATAAATCCGCGGATGTAGTCAAGATCGCCAAAGTAGAGCTGCTCATCCATTCCTTCCGGAACAGTGCCGGTCTGATCACCGAAATCAGGACCTGTAATGAATTCGTCAAATCCCATCAGAGGATAGTTGACATCCCGATTCCACTCCACTCCATAATACGGATGGATCGCACAGGTATCATAACCATACTCACGCAGGGAGCTTGCAAGTGAGTCGGTTTCATGCTCAAAGAACTGATTATACGGCACGGAAGTGACAGAAAGAAAAGCCATGGAATTGCCGGTCAGAAATTCCCATTCGGAATTGCAGGTATAACCGCCGAACACCGAAGAATAGGCATTTCCTTTGATGCAGTTTTCCTCCATACTGTGATAGTACGGCAAGATATCCTGCGTCAGAGGCAGTTTGCCGACAGCATCATAGTCCGTCAGGGACTCGTTCATGATAACGATGATATTGGGCTTCTGATGCTGGTGTTCCCCGGCATCCCATTCCAGTTTTTCTTCCGCTTCTTCCTTTGAATAGTTAACGGGCTTTTCAACGGAATGGCTTTTCAGCTCCACAAACAAGGAGTATAGAACACCATTTTCACGAGTAAAAGTATTGATATCGAATTTAATATCGCCATCACTATGGTCTTCTATTCCGGTAAACAGGGACAGCGGAAGTGCAACACAGAAGGCTGTTGCGCTGCTGTAAAATTTCTTGCGCCGCTCAAGAGAGTCATCATATTTTCGCAGCAGCACAAGCGCAATCGCCAGCAGACCGGCTCCATAAACAAAGGCACGAACCATTCCCCAGGTAATAATGAATTGGTATCTGCCGGACAGGCGAAGTGCATCAGCAATACAGAAAAAATCACTGATCTGAAATGCAACGGATCGTGCATTAATGGAAAATTCATTTCCAATCGAAAGTGCCAGCATCAGAACAGTAATGCAGATAAGCGACGGGCGAATCCTCCTGAACAGGATGCCAAAGAACGCATAAATAATCAAAAGCAGCAGTATATTAAATATCTGCACATACCAGACAACATTATAGTATAGTCCTATCTCGAGCAGCACGGGATAAAGGGCTGCGAGAATAAAAGCAGACTTGTCGCTTTGAAGCGCCGGAAATTTCATTAAAATCCACTCCCATTATTTTCTTCCTTTTTTCTATATAGCAGAATTTGTGCAAAAGCAACAAACCCGGAACTTTTCATTTATATAAGTATACCAGAAAGCCGTCGGTTTGTCAAGTAAACCCCATAATTTTCAGAGAATCATCACATAATCCGATTCTAACTGAACCTATACTTGACATTTTGACTTGTCCGTGCTATAATGAAGCATCGAATCGCTGAGGAGGAAAAATACCAATGCTTTTACTTTGCTATCCCAAATGCACAACCTGCCAGAAGGCTAAAACATGGCTTGATTCAAATGGACTTGAATATGAAGAGAGAAACATCAAGGACGAGAACCCAAGTTTTGAGGAATTAACCAAATGGCATCAAATAAGCGGACTTCCGCTCAAACGCTTCTTTAACACGAGCGGTCTGCTCTATAAGGAGCTTCAGCTCAAAAACCGGCTTCCGGAAATGACCGAGGAAGAACAGCTCATGCTGCTTGCTGAACACGGAATGCTCGTCAAACGCCCTCTCCTGATTCACGAACACGGCGTTCTGGTCGGATTCCGTGAAGCAGAGTGGAAGGTTATCCTTTAATATTTAAAAAGCTGCACTGGACCCAATCCAGTGCAGCTTTCTTTATGGTTATTCTGAATAATTCTCAAGGTATTTACATGAAAAATGACGGAATTCTGCAAATTCCTGTACATTCTCACCCTGTGCATAGAGTCCGATCATAACACCTGTGAAATTACCGGCAACCTCCGTAGAAAGGTACTTTGTCTGTGCGCCTCCCAAATCATAACGCTGTCCGTCAATTTCTGCAAAGAAATGATAGTGATAGTTTTCACCGTCGATGATCAAACGAACGCTGTCTTCTGCTTGTGCAGGAATGGCGATCCTGCCGTCAATCTGCTCTATATCACCAATCCGCAGGCGGCGAATAACTTCACATTGTCCATTTTCCGCACGGCGTACAGCGAGATCATAGTGCTGGTCGGCTACCATATACATGGTAACGCCTGCTTCTCCTTCCGGAACCCGAACTTCGGTTTCAAGATGAAACTTCATTTCCTGCTGACGAAGTGCAATAAAGGTAGGGGCTTTTTCCGGATCATTGAGAGAAACGCCATTGCTCTTCAGGCGGAAGCTCTCTGCAGAAAGCTGATAATGCTCCGGAATGGGATTCTGCATATAACACCATTCCACGCCCACTGCCGTATTGGCAAAATTCTTTTCGGGATCAAGCTCCTGGATAACGGAATCCGGAATACGATCCGTCTCCACGAATGCAGTTGTTGTGCCATCCGTTCCGACGGTGAACCATCCATCCTCATCAAAGTTTACAGGCATGAGGTAGACTTCACGGCCGGTAATATGATGCATCACCCAGCATCCGAGCTGACGGAAGCCAAGGTGAACCATCCACCAGTTGCCGGACGGATCATCCACAAGATCCGCATGGCCGCAGCCCTGAATCTGGTATCCGCCCTTGTTGCGGTTTGTCAAGACGGGGTTCTTTGCATAATTTTCGAATGGACCGTTGATGGATTTTCCCCTTGCATAGACAACCATATGACCATATTCCGTACCGCCTTCGGATGCCATGAGGTAATAATCCTCCCCGATTTTGTAAAGATGGGGACTTTCAAGGAAACGGCCGCCTGTACCATTCCAGATGGACTTGGATGGAGTGAGTTTTTTACCGGTTGCGATATCGATTTCGCATTGTGTAATACCCGGAATTCCCTCATCATCGGTTCCGTTGCTCATAAAATAGGCTTTTCCGTTTTCGAAATACAGAGATGGATCAATGCCGCCCTGCTCCACGAAAATCGGTTCCGACCATTCGCCGTGGATATCATCCGTATAGACATAGAAATTTCCGCCGTTTGTCACATTCGTCGTTACCATGTAGAATCGTCCTTCATTGTAACGGATGGTCGGCGCATAAATGCCTCCGACAGAATTACAGCCCTGCAGCGGGAGCTGGCTGTTTCTCGTCAGAACATGACCGATCTGCGTCCAGTTCACAAGATCCTTACTCTCGAAGAGCGGAACACCTGGGAAAAACTGAAATGAACTGCAAACGAGATAGTAGGTATCGTCCACTCGGCAGACACTCGGATCGGGGAAAAATCCCGGAACAACAGGGTTATGGTATTTCATATTACATCCTCCGTTTAAGTCATCATTGATCATTATTATAGCATGACAAAACCTCGCTGTCAATGACATAATCCGCATGAACTAATGTACTTTTGTGCATTTGCTTAATAAAAAAGGGAGAGAAATTCAGCGAACTTCTCTCCTCTCTTGTTAACAAAATGATCAAAGCTTCTTCTTTTCCGCTTCCAGTACACGAAGAAGATCATCAATGGAATCCGTTGCGGCAATCTCGGGATTGATCCGATGGCCTGTCTTTGCAGCCAGAAGCTCGGACGGCTTGACAATATCATCAATGTTAGGTGCGGGAATGCGGGTATGTGTAACGGGTTCTTCCTGCGGCACTTCCTGAACAGGTGCTTCCTTCACAGGGGGCTCTGCAGGAATCTGAGCAGTCTGCTCAACCGGACGGGCTTCATCCGGATTCTGTGCTTCAAACACCTGTGTCTCTGTAGAAGCGTTGACTTCCTTGCGTTCTTCCGTCTTAGCAGATTCAGCAGAATCCTGCTGAATGCGGAACTTCATCGTGCGTTCCTGAACCGCCTTCTGATAGGGAGAATTCTCGTCAACTTCCTTCTTTCCGAAATTCTCCATAATGGAGGATTTTTTCATCTCATGCGTAGCATTGCCTATTGCGGTATGCTCAGGATCGAACAAAGGATTCTTGCCCTTGCGCTTCGTTGACTTCGGTTTCTCATCACCGAACATGAACTCCTCGTCGTCCATATCATCACGGCTGCTTCCGGCAATCTTAGAAAGCAGCATAATAATCAGTATAATACAGGGCAGAACCAGGAAGAAAAGCAAGCCCTTTACAGAAGTTGCAAATGTAATAAAACTATAGAGCGACTTGCTGTACCAGTTTGTAATGGCAAATACATTGGATCTTGGGATGGTCAATTCCGAACCCTGATCCAGAGCAGTACCGGGATAATAATTGGTTGTACCGTCCGTTTCATTGACAGTAATATTATAGATCACACGAAGTGCAAGATTACCATCGGACAGATAACAAAGAACCTTATTGCCGATTGCAAGGCTCTTTGTAAGCTCCTCCTTGGCAACGACAAGAGAATTCTGAGGGATATCCGGTTCCATATCCTCTGTCTCATGCAGATATAAATAATACCCCGCTACCTTCGGAACATTTTCTCCAGAAAAAAGTACATTTGCAGTCAAGGTTGCTGCTACAAGAATCAGCAGAATAATTGTTACTAAAACGGCAAAAATAGAGCCGCCCTTCTTTTTGGTTTTCAAGCTTGTTCTCTCCTTCCAGGAAATGAATGAATTTGTAACCTC
>JAZQAA010000235.1:0-4435 GCA_045544975.1 Oscillospiraceae bacterium
GCTTGGCCTCCGACTTATCCGCCTGTGCGATGGCTTTGACGGCTTACAGCGGATTTAGCAATGATCTTCTCGATGTGCACGCGGCAGAGAATGTCCTGGAGAACGGACTTTCCTATGCGGTACATGAGGACTATGCAGAAATTACGGGTTATACTGTGTCTGCAGATGTTGTTTCCGTTGAGATTCCTTCGGAGATAGAGGGGCTGCCAGTTACGGCAATTGCCCAGAAGGCGTTCTTCGCAGCGAATACGCTTGTCAGCATCACCATTCCTGAAACTGTGGAAACGATCGGTATCGGCGCATTTGACCGATGCAGCAGCCTGACGGAAATTGTCATTCCGGACAGCGTGACGACGGTTGAATTGGGTGCATTCATGTACTGCAGTTCACTGCAGTCAGTGAAGATGTCGGAAAATGTGACAGTGCTCAGTGACAGTCTTTTCCTCCAGTGCAATGCGCTTGAAACGGTCAGTCTCCCGGATGGCATCACTGCAATTGGCGAAAACGCATTTGCTTCCTGCTGGAATCTGCAGGAGCTTGTTCTGCCGCAATCGCTGGAGAGCATCGGTGATTCTGCATTCTCTGCCTGCAGAAGTCTGAAAACACTGACGATTCCTGAATCCCTGACAACGATCGGTGAGCAGGTATTCTGGGGCTGTCAGGCAATGGAAGGCTTTGCGATCGAAGAGGGAAATACCGCATTCAGCGTACAGGATGGTGTCCTGTTCAATCTGGATCAGACGGAACTGGTACGCTATCCGGCAGCAAAGGCGGGTGCAGATTATACTATTCCGGACAGTGTGACAAGTCTCAGAGAATCGGCGTTTGATTACTGTTCCAATCTGAAGAGTCTGACGGCGGGGAAGAACCTGACCGTGATCCCCTGGCTCTGTTTCCAGTACGGCAGCAGCCTCGAAGAGGTGGATCTGTCCGCTTCTGTAGCACAGATTGAATATTATGCATTTATGCTCTGCGAGAATCTGAAAACGGTGAAGCTTGGCACAGCTCTGGAGACTGTACAGTCCTATGCATTCTATGGCACAGCCCTGACCGATGTATACTATGAGGGCAGCAAGAATGCGTGGCAGTGTGTGACTGTGATGGAGCAAAACGACGAACTGCTGAATGCCGCGCTGCATTGCAGCGGAAGCGCACTGCAGAAGGGTGATCTTGATGGAAATGATACGGTCAACATTATGGATGTCATTTCCTTGAGTCAGGCATTGATGGGAGTGAATACGCTTTCTGCTGAACAGGCAGCGGCAGCCGATGTGGATGGTGACGGCTCGCCGACAAACAGTGATACATTGTACATGATGCAGTTCATTGTGAAGCTGATTGATGAATTATAAACAAGGAACTGCTTGAGAAAATCTAAATGCGATCCCCCATCTTCACGATGGGGGATTTTTGCTGCATAATCCCTCAAAAACTGCCCATACTTTCCAAAGAACAACCGGAGGGGGGACTGTAGTTTGACGATTATTCTGATTCGTGCGCTGATTCTGTATTTTGTGGTGATCTGTTCCGTGCGCCTGATGGGCAAGCGGCAGCTCGGGGAGCTGCAGCCATCGGAGCTGGTCATTACCATTCTCATTTCCAATATCGCCACGCTCTCGCTCGAGGATACAGATACGCCGCTTTTGCGCGCGATTCTCCCCGTGCTGGCACTTGTATGCTTTGAGGTCATCATATCATGGGCGTCGCTCAAATCCGTGCGCCTGCGCCGCCTGATCTCCGGCAGCCCGAAGATCATCATCCGTGAGGGCGTGATTGATCAGGAAATGCTCCATGCACTGCGGTTTTCCGTCGATGATCTGATGACCTCGCTCCGGACGAACGGTGTGTTCAGCATCGGGGAAGTGCAGTTCGCCATCGTGGAAACCAATGGTGCAGTGTCCGTCTACCAGAAGCCGGAATCCCAGCCGGCAACGAGAAAGGATGTCCATGCCGGAGGGGAAAAGCCCCTCGATCCCCCGCAGGTAATCATCGCCGACGGGCAGCTCCGTGAGAAGGCACTCGAAGCCATCGGGCAGGACAAAAAATGGGTGAATGCCGTGCTGCGTGCCTCCGATATGGAGCTTCGGGAGGTCTTTATTCTCACAGCGGACAAAGCCTGCAAATACGACATCGTCCGCAGTCAGAAAGGAAAGGGGGGATCGCAATGAACCGATGCCGGATCAGTATCGGTGTTCTTGTGGCACTGGTTGCCCTGTGTGTTGTCTCATTGATTGTGACATACCGGCAGTGCAGTGAGATGCAGGATTGTATCCGTACTGTGGAAACCGCTTTGCTGCAGGAGGATACCGCGGCTGCACTGGAAGCATATGACAGCCTTTTTGTGCAGTGGGAACACTTTCACAACTGGACGGAGCTGTTCATCAGCGGCGATAAGCTGGAGCCTGTGTATGAACGACTGTCCGGTCTGCGTCCCATGATCATGATGCAGCATCCCGATGCCCCGTCACAGCTGGAAGCCATGGAGCTGATCATTGAGGAGCTGCTGAAAGATGAGATTCCGGAAATCTGGCATATTCTGTAGCAAAAAAAGCGTCCCGTTGAGGGACGCTTTCTCTATATGTCATAATCACTGATTCACCTTCAGAAAATCCTCCGCAAGCCGCTGTGCCTCCTCATAGGAAGACAGATGATAGCACCGCTCACGGAATCCGGCAGCACCGAAATACCCCGTCATGTACCAGGAGGCGTGCTTTCTTGCCTCGCGGATGGCGATCTCCGGCGGCTTCTGGCTGTGCTCCATGATCATCCGGATATGGCGGAGCATCATGTCCATGCGTTCCTCCGGCGTGGGGGGCGTGTAGGGGATGCCGCGGAAATAACTGTCGATCTCCCGGAAGATCCACGGATTGCCGTAGGTGGCTCTTCCCACCGCGACCAGATCACAGCCTGTCCGCTCGTACATCGCGGCAGCATCCGCAGCACTTGCAATATCGCCATTCCCGATGACAGGAACCGAAACCGCCTGCTTCACCTGACGGATCAAACCCCAGTCCGCCTTTCCGGAGTAGAGCTGGCTCTTTGTTCTGCCATGCACTGTGATCGCAGCAGCACCGGCAGACTCCATCGCCTGCGCGAATTCCACCGCATTGATGCTCTGCGGATCCCAGCCGATGCGCATTTTCACCGTGACAGGAACCGAGGACTCCCGCACCGCTGCACGCACGCAGTCCGCCGCAAGTGCCGGCGTTTTCATCAGAGCGGAGCCTGCGCCGGTGTTCACGACCTTCGGCACCGGACAGCCCATGTTCAGGTCGATGAAGTCGGGGCGGTATTCCTGCAGTATCGCAGCCGCCCGCGCGATGAATTCCGGCTCGCTGCCAAAGAGCTGGAGTCCCATGGGACGCTCTTCTTCTGTAATACGGCACAGCTCCGCACTGCCCTTGCTGTCGTAGCAAAGTCCCTTGGCGGAGATCATTTCGCTCACGAGCATGGCAGCGCCCTGCTCCGCGGCGAGCTGGCGGTAGGGCGTATCGGCAACCCCTGCCATCGGGGCAAGGGCGGCAGTGCGGTTGAGTTCCATTCCGGCGATGGTGACAGTCTGCATGGGTGTTCCTCCGTTTCAGAATTTACCTTATTATTGTGCCACAAAGTTGGGGATTTGTCAAGAGATGTGCTTTTTGGATAGTTTTGACGAATCGGATTTGCGGGAATTATGCAAATGGGAGAAGAATTGTCCATTATACGAAAAAAATCTTGTGTTTTTTTATTTTTTTGGTATAATTAACGGTAGAAATTTCACAAAAAGTGGAAAAATTGAAAGGATGGTTTGATGAAGAAAAGAAGATTGTTGTCCGCGCTGACCGCCTGTGCGATGCTTTGCGGAACTGCGGCAGTGCTGCCGGAAATGCCGGAGATGATGAGCATTACGGCAAGTGCGGAGGAGACCTATACTGAGGGCACTTATGAGTTGCTTACCTACGCGAATTATGGGGACTACATTGAAATTACGGGTTGTGACGCATCTGCAACGGAAGTTGTGATTCCGAGTGAGATTGATGGGGTGCCGGTGACGACGATTGGTCTTTATGATTTATATCCTGCGTTTTATGGCTGCTCCAATCTTACTACCATTTACATCCCCGATAGCGTAACGACGATTAGTAACCTGAATAGTATTTGGGAGTCTGCGTTTTATGGCTGCACCAGTCTCAGTGCAATCGAGGTTGATGAAAATAACGCAAATTATAGCAGCGAGAACGGTGTTCTGTTCAATCAGGACAAAACTTCATTACTATTATATCCCTGTGGAAAGACCGAGACAAGCTATACCGTCCCCGATGGTGTGAAGAGCATTGGAGTGAATGCATTCGGCGGTGCCGCAGCATTGACAGAGGTATCCATCTCGCTTGGCATCACAAGTATCGGTTCCTACGCCTTCAGCGGATGCTCCGCATTGACCACTGTTTATTATGGC
>JAZQAA010000236.1:0-7311 GCA_045544975.1 Oscillospiraceae bacterium
GACTGTTCTGCAGGCAGAGCAGAAGGGAACCGGCCATGCGGTTCAGCAGGCAGCAGATTTCCTTGCAAAGGATACATCGGGCAGCACGCTCGTTCTCTGCGGTGATGCGCCCTTCCTCGATGCAGAGACCATCGCAGCAGCGAAGGCGCAGCATGACGCGGACGGCAATGCAGTAACCGTCATTACGGCTGAAATTATGAATCCCACGGGCTACGGCAGAATTCTCCGCACAGAAAATGGAGTTGCCGGCATTGTGGAGGAAAAGGATGCATCTGCAGAGCAGAAGGCAATCCGTGAGATTAATTCCGGTGCCTACTGGTTCAGAACGGCGGCACTTCTCGAAGCACTGGGTTCCCTCAGCTGCGAGAACGCAGCAGGGGAGTACTACCTTACCGATACCGTGGCAATTCTGCTTTCGAAGGGCGAGAAGGCAGGTGCCTTCTGCACGGAGAACACCGATGTGATTCTCGGCGCGAACAGCCAGCGCGATCTGCTGGAACTGAACACCCTTGCCAGAATGCGCGAGATTGATATGCATCTTGATAACGGCGTGGTTTTCTCCTGCACCGACGGCATCACCATTGAGCAGGGCGTACAGATCGGCGCAGGCACGCAGATTCTTCCCGGCACCATCCTGAAGAAGGGCACCGTGATCGGCGAAAACTGTGTGATCGGTCCGAACTGCCTGATCTCCGAATGCAATATTGAGGACGGCGTGCAGCTCAACTATGTGCAGGCGTACGAGTCCACAATTGAGAAGAATGTTAAAATCGGACCGTTCGTACATATCCGTCCCGGCAGCCACATCAAGCAGGGCGTCAAGATTGGTGACTTCGTGGAAATCAAGAATTCCACCATCGGTGAAGGCACAGCGGTTGCACATCTGACCTATGTCGGCGACAGTGATGTCGGCAAGAAGGTTAACTTCGGCTGCGGCACGGTCACTGTCAACTACGACGGTATCGTCAAGAGCCGCTGCGTGATCGGCGACAACTGCTTCATCGGCTGCAATACGAACCTCGTCGCTCCTGTGAAGCTCGGCAAGTATGTCTACACTGCTGCCGGTACGACCGTGACGAAGGATGTCCCCGACTACTCCCTCGCCATCGACCGCGGCGCCATGACCGTTAAGGAAGGCTACAGCCTGCGGAAGTTTGCGAAGAAGATGGAGAACAAATAACGGGGGACGCTGTGCCCCGTGCCCCCTGCCAGCCGCCTTTTGATCCACTGGCGGCACACTCGCTCACCTCAGGCAGCATCTTGCCTCGGTTCGGTGCGAAGGGATGTGATCCCTTTGGAATCCCGAATCGTTTTTCCTCCATCCCCCGTAAAGGGGGATGGAGGAAAAACCTTGCAATTGCAAGAAACCGCATTCTTGGCATGGCGCAGGAGAAAACAGAGGCCTCTATAATTATTTTTCTCCACCCTCTTGCATTTCTCTGCAAAATGTGATATACTGAGATTAGCACTCGCAGCTTTGGAGTGCTAATTTTCAAATTCCGGCATACGCCGGACAAGCCATTATAGTTAGAATAGAAAGAAGGATGTATGATGGAAACAAAGGCATTTCAGGCGGAGTCCAAAAAGCTTTTGGACATGATGATTCATTCGATTTATACACATAAGGAAATCTTCCTGCGCGAGCTGATCTCGAATGCAAGTGACGCCATTGACAAGCTCTATTTCCGTTCCCTGACGGATGACAGCGTGGGGCTGAACAAGGAGGATTTTGCGATCCGCATTGATGTTGACAAGGAAGCGCGCACCATCCGGATTTCCGACAACGGCATCGGCATGACTGCCGAGGAGCTGGAGCAGAATCTGGGTACAATCGCAAGCAGCGGTTCCCTGAAATTCAAGACGGACAACCAGCTCTCCGAGGATCAGCAGATCATTGGCCAGTTCGGCGTTGGCTTCTACTCTGCGTTCATGGTAGCAAAGCGCGTGACTGTATATTCCAAGGCATTCGGACAGGATGAAGCCTATGCATGGAGCTCCGAGGGCGTGGAGGGCTACACCATCCACAAGTGCGACAAGGCAACCCATGGTACGGAGATTCTGCTCGAGATTATGGATGATTCCGAGGAGGAGAATTACAGTGAATTCCTTGAACAGTTCCGCATTCAGGCACTCATCAAGAGATATTCCGATTATATCCGTTTCCCCATCCAGATGGAGGTTGGACATCGCGTGCTGAAGGACGGCACCGAGGAAGAGTACGAAATGCAGTACACCCTCGATACGCTCAACAGCATGGTTCCCCTGTGGAGAAAGAACCGCTCGGAGCTGACGGATGATGATTACAACACCTTCTATCAGGAGAAGTTCGTGGACTATATGCCGCCCATGGCATACAAGCACGTGCACAACGAGGGCACTGTGAGCTATGACGCGCTCTTGTACATTCCGTCCAAGGCGCCGTATGATTTCTACTCCAGAGAGTATGAGAAGGGTCTGCAGCTGTACACAAACGGCGTGCTGATCATGGAAAAGTGCGGCGACCTGCTGCCGGATTACTACAGCTTTGTAAGAGGTCTTGTGGATTCCGAGGATCTGTCCCTGAACATCTCCCGTGAGATGCTCCAGCACGACCGCCAGCTCAAGCTCATTGCCAAGAGCATTGAAAAGACCATCCACAGCCAGCTGACTTCCATGCTGAAGAACGACCGCGACAAGTACGAGCAGTTCTTTGAAGCCTTCGGACTGCAGCTGAAGTACGGCGTATACAGTGATTATGGTATGCATAAGAATGAGCTGCAGGATCTTTTGCTGTTCAAGTCCTCCAGAGGGGATCAGCCGATCACGCTTTCCGAATATGTGGAAAATATGCCGGAAGCACAGAAGGAAATCTACTACGCGTCCGGTCCGAGCGCGGAGAGAATTGCAGCACTTCCCCAGACAGAGGCAGTGCTCTCCAAGGGCTATGAGATTCTGTACTTCACCGATACGGTGGATGAATTCGCAGTCAAGACCATGATGTCCTACAAGGATAAGCAGTTCAAATCCGTTGCGGCAAACGATATTGACCTTGACACCGAGGAAGAAAAGAAGGTACTCGATGCGAAGAAGGAAGAGAGTCGCGCGCTCTTCGATACCATGAAGGAAGCGCTGGACGGCAAGGTGGAGAGAGTGACCCTTTCCAGCCGCCTCAAGACCCACCCTGTCTGCCTGACAAGCGAAGGCGATCTGACGCTTGAGATGGAGAAGGTTCTCAATGCGATGCCGACCGAAAACAAGGTGCAGGCAAAGCTCGTGCTCGAAATTAATCCGGAGCATTCCGTGTTCAGCCGCCTGACCGCTCTGCAGGAAAGCGATGCCGAAAAGGTGAAGAAGTACGCAAAGCTCCTCTACAATCAGGCACTCCTCATCGAAGGTATGCCCGTGGAGAATCCCGTAGAATTCTCCAATCTCATTTGTGAATTGATGTGATAGCTGACAGGGAGCTGTCCTTGGCTTCTGCCAAGAATGCGGTTCTTGCACTCCTAACATTTCTGTTTTCGCCCATGTGGGCGAAAACAGAAATCCCTCGGGATTCCAAAGGGATCACATCCCTTTGGCGGGGGTCAGGGGGCGGCGCCCCCTGTTAGTTTATTATGTCCATACAGAAAGGAACGACTATGGAAGCATTTCTGCATTTTTGTGTAAGGCTTTTGCCAAAGCCGCTCAGAAAAATCTACGATCGGTTTGAGGAACTGATCGTGTACATTTATTACGGTGTGCTGACGACCATTGTCAACACGATTGTACAGTTCGGTGTGGAATTCGGACTGCTTGCACTGACGCCATGGTCGGCAAATGTGGAGAGCTTTCTTTCCACAACGGCTGCATGGATGATTGCGGTGGTGTTTGCATTCTATGTGAACAAGACCTTTGTCTTTAAGAGCAAGGCGTCCTCCACGAAGCAGCTGATGTGGGAATTCTGGACCTTTATTTCCGGCAGACTGGTGACATGGGGACTGACCGTCCTGATCATGCAGTTTGCGACGCTCTTCTATGTCCGTGAGGACGGCAGCAAGAATGTCCTGATCTACGCGATCTTCTACTTCCTGCAGCAGGTGATCATCACCCTGTCGAACTACTTTATCAGTAAGCTGATTGTGTTCCGCAAGAAGAATGCAAAGCCCGAAGAAGGCGAGGCGTAAGCGATGGATAAGTATCTGCGGACGCCGCATTACTATGAAACGGATCAGATGAAGATTGTGCATCATTCCAATTATATCCGCTGGTTTGAGGAAGCACGAATCCACTATCTCGATTCCATCGGAATGCGCTTTGCCGATCAGGAAGCGAAGGGGATTGTCTGCCCCGTCCTGACAGTCGATGCCGCCTATAAGCAGATGGTGCGCTTCGGCGATACGGTGGAAATTCTGACAAGGCTTTCCATGTATAACGGACTTCGCTATGGCTTCTCCTATGAGATCCGCAATGCGGAAACCGGCACAGTCTGCTGCACCGGATCGAGTACCCATTGCTTTCTGGATCCGGAGGGTAAAATCCTTCGTGTCAAACGCGAATACCCCGAAATGCATGAAATCCTCACGCGGTATCTTGCTGAGGATAGTGTACAATAATTGTTCAATCCCCCATCAATACGATGGGGGATTTGTTGTTTTTCTGGATAACAAATTGTATAATCAATTCTAAAAATCACGAAACATGGGCGTCTCTTTTTGTTTTATCTACAAATTGTAAATGAGTTAGGCATAATATTTGTAGAAATCGTCAATTGCAAGAGAGGGAAAAAAAGAGTATACTATTAATTGTGAGATTATATATCTTTGATCGAATGAGAAAGGAGAGTCTGTTCCGCGCAGACGGAACGGAGAGAAAACTATGGCAGCGATGAAATCCAGTGAACTCGAGAAATTCACGAAGTCCTTTGTTGAAAGACTTCAGAACAAATTCAGCGTATCCCCGGAGGAAGCCTCCGACCAGCAGGTATATGAGGTGCTGTCTGCACTCGTTGTAGAACAGCTCAAGTCCAAGCGCCGCCGCTTTATCAATCAGGTGCATTCTGCAGGCAAGAAGCAGGTGTACTACCTGTCCATGGAATTCCTGATGGGTCGTTCCCTCAAGACCAGTCTGTATAACCTCGAAATGGTAGAGGGCATCACCAAGATGCTCAAGGGCTTTGATATTAATATTGACAAGATTTACGAGTGCGAGCCGGATGCAGGTCTCGGCAACGGCGGTCTGGGTCGTCTGGCTGCCTGCTACCTGGACGGTATGGCAACACAGGATATGCCGGCAATGGGTCACTCTATTTGCTATGAGTACGGT
Organism: Oscillospiraceae bacterium; assembly: GCA_045544975.1. Taxonomy (GTDB): domain Bacteria; phylum Bacillota; class Clostridia; order Oscillospirales; family Ruminococcaceae; genus UBA3855. The sequence continues at coordinate 5,281 of JAZQAA010000236.1, forward strand.
ATTTTCCAGCAGAAGCTGGAGGACGGCTGGCAGACCGAGCTTCCCGATAACTGGCTGCCCGGCGGCAGTGTATGGCTGGATCCCAAGCCGGAGCGTTCCATTGAGATTCATTTCGAGGGCGATCTGAACGAGTACTGGGATAATCAGTACCATCACATTTCCCATGTAAATTACAATACCGTAGTGGCAATTCCCTATGATATGTATGTTTCCGGTCACGACAGTAAGGGCGTATCCGTTCTGCGTCTGTGGACTGCAAAGGCTCCGAGCTTCAATATGGAAATGTTCAACCAGGGTGACTATGCAAAGGCACTTGGTCAGAACTCCATTGCCAATGCGATTTCCAAGATCCTTTATCCGAATGACAATCACCTTGAGGGTAAGTCCCTGCGTCTGCGTCAGCAGTATTTCCTGTGTGCAGCTGCAGTCGGCGATATTGTCAACACCCACATGAATGTATATGGCACACTCGACAATCTGCACGAGAAGGTTGCCATCCATATCAATGACACCCACCCGACCATGGCAATTCCGGAGCTGATGCGTATTCTGCTTGATGACTGCGGCTACGGCTGGGATCAGGCATGGGATATCGTCACCAAGACCTTTGCTTACACCAACCACACCGTTATGGCAGAGGCACTGGAGAAGTGGGATGTAAACCTCGTGAAGCATGTGATTCCGAGAATCTTCTCCATCATTGTTGAGATCAACAACCGTTACTGCCAGTCCCTCATGGAGCGCAACGGCTATGACAGCGCAAAGACCACCAGAATGTCCATCATCAAGGACAACATGATTCACATGGCGACTCTCTGCGTAGCGGCTTCCCACAGCGTTAACGGCGTATCCAAGCTGCATTCCGAGATCATCAAGACCGATGTATTCTATGATGAGGCACAGGACACACCTGAGAAGTTCAAGAATGTAACCAACGGTATTGCATACCGTCGTTGGCTGTACCAGTCCAACCCCGGTCTGACAAAGCTCCTGCAGGAGAACATCGGTGATGGTTTCCTGAAGGATGGTTCCAATCTCCAGAAGCTCCAGAAGTTTGCAGATGATGCTGCTGTTCTGGAACAGATCATGAAGGTGAAGAGAGAGAACAAGGAGCGTTTTGCAAAGTATGTGAAGCAGACCACCAAGGCTGTTCTCAATCCCGACAGCATCTTCGATGTACAGGTAAAGCGTCTGCATGAATACAAGCGTCAGCACTTGAATGTGATGAACATTCTGGCGCAGTACAACTACCTGCTCGAGAATCCGGATGCAGATTTCACTCCCAAGACCTATATCTTCGCTGCAAAGGCAGCACCGGGTTATTATCTGGCAAAGCAGATCATCAAGATGATCTGGGCAATTTCTGAAGAAATCCGCAAGAATCCGAGAATCAAGGATAAGCTTGCAGTGAATTTCGTAGAGAACTACAGCGTTACCATGTCCGAGCTGCTCATGCCGGCAAGTGACATCTCCGAGCAGATCTCCCTCGCAGGTACGGAGGCTTCCGGTACCGGCAACATGAAGCTCATGCTCAACGGTGCGGTAACACTGGGTACACTCGACGGTGCGAATGTTGAGATCCGCGATGCAGTCGGTGATGACAATATCATCATCTTCGGTATGAAGACCGAGGAAGTGAATGCGCGCAAGCCGCACTATAATCCTGAGGAGATCTATAACAACAACGGTATCGTTCGTGCTTGCATTGACCGTATGTACCATGGCATCAACGGCTGCACCTTTGCAGAGGTTGCAAATTCCCTCAAGAATTCCGACCCGTATATGGTTCTGGCTGATTTTGATGACTACGCAAGAGCACAGGCGTTCAGCTCTGAGTGCTATAACGATAAGCAGCGCTGGGCAAAGATGTCCCTGATGAATACCGCAGGTGCAGGCGTATTCTCCGCAGACCGCAGCGTCAACGACTACGCAAGAGATATCTCGGCTCTGTAAGCGCGGAGCCCGCGTTTGGGCAGCGGGCTCTGCCCCCTCTAACCCCCGCCAAAGGGATGTGATCCCTTTGGAATCCCA
>JAZQAA010000237.1:0-2707 GCA_045544975.1 Oscillospiraceae bacterium
GTGACCATTGTTGTCTTCCTAAGACCGCTTGGCCTCCGACTTCTTTGCAGCATCATGCTGCGCGATAGTGCGCATATTCAGGAGTTCGAAGCTGAGTGGCGCAACCGCAAGGCAAAACGAAAGGGCGGCGATCCCTATGTACCGCTGTATACCATGCAGGATGCCATCGGAACCATCGAACAGATGCGTTCACATCGCTATGATGACAGATTCACACTGTGTGAAGGTATTGACATTCGGTTTATCGATGCAGGACATCTGCTCGGTTCCGCAAGCATTGAAATCTGGGCAACGGAAAACGGAGAAACCAGAAAGCTTGTTTTCTCCGGCGATATCGGTAATAACAATCAGCCGCTCCTGCGCGATCCGATTTTCATTGATGAGGCAGATTATGTTGTAATGGAATCCACCTACGGCGACCGCGTACATGAACGGCCGAAGGACTATGTTACTGCATTTGCGCAGGTATTGCAGCAGACCTTCGACCGCGGCGGCAGCGTGATCATCCCTTCCTTTGCTGTTGGCAGATCACAGGAACTGCTGTATTTTCTGCGACAGATCAAGGAAGAAAAACTTGTCAATGGTCATGATGGTTTCCCTGTCTATATGGACAGTCCTCTTGCAATTGAAGCAACTGGCATCTTCCTGAAAAACCAGAACAGCTGCTACGACGAAGAAGCCATCAGCTATGTAAAACAGGGTATTAACCCAATCACATTCCCGGATCTTGTGCTTGCAACCTCTGCGGATGAATCCCGTGCAATCAACTTTGACAAGCGCTGCAAGGTGATCATTTCTGCCTCCGGTATGTGCGAAGCCGGCAGAATCAAGCACCATCTCAAGCATAATCTCTGGCGAAAAGAAAACACAATTATGTTCGTCGGCTATCAGGCATTCGGTACCCTCGGAAGATCACTCGTAGAAGGTGCAACATCCGTCAAGCTGTTCGGAGAACCAATTCAGGTTGCTGCAGAGATCAAGCAGCTTCCCGGCATCAGCGGCCACGCTGATTTCAATGGTCTGTGTGCCTGGGTCAAAAACATTCAGAATGTCAAGCGCGTCTTTGTTGTGCATGGTGAAAGTGCAACAGCCGATCACTTCACTGCACATCTGAACAACGAGCTGAAACTTTCCGCTTATGCCCCATACAGCGGCACCGAGTTTGATATTCTCTCCAACACGATTACTGTGGAAGGCGTTCCGAAGCCGATCGAGAAGAAGAGCGGTTCTGTTAAGAGCAATGCAGTTTATCAGAGACTGCTGGCTGCACTTGAGCGCCTGACATCGCTGATCAAGCACAGTACCGGAAGAGCAAACAAGGATCTTGCTAAACTCACGGATCAGATTACGGAAATCTGCAATAAATGGGAAAAGTAATTTACCAGAATATCTGAAATGAAAGGAGATGATCCCATGCTTGGCAGCTTTGAGGGCTGCAGCTTCTCCATTCTTGGAGATTCCATCAGTACTCTGAAAGGATATCTGCCCCCCTATTGCAAATCTTTCTATATGCAGAATCCACGCGCTGTCAATTCAGGCATTTCCAGACCAATGGATACCTGGTGGGCACAGGTCATCTCCCATTTCAAAGGAAGTCTTTGCGTCAACAATTCCTATTCCGGATGTCTTGTCAGCGGAATGGACTTTCCCTGCGCAACGCATCTGCTGCGTTACAGACAGCTGCACTGCAATCCGGGCACATACCATTTTGTCCTGCAAAATGGTGAGCTTCAAAAAATGATGACAACGGAGCTCATGAAACCGGATGTCCTTCTTGTGTACCTAGGAACTAACGACTGGATTTTCCGATCACCAATATCACCGGACACGGAAGATCGAAACAGTTTTGCAGCGGCCTATCCTTTTCTGCTGCAGAAGCTTCGCAGCTGTTATCCGGAAAGCAGAATTATTTGTGCAACTTTATTCCAGCAGGAAGAGGCAGTCAGTGACGCACTGCACCCTCTTTCAGAATACAACGCCATCATCAGAGCCTCTGCACAAAGCTATGGCTGTGCGGTTGCTGAGCTGCATGATCCGACAGAAACAATTGAAACGATTGACGGCATCCATCCCTCCTATCAAGGAATGCAGGCTCTTGCTAAGCGATGGATCCATACCATGACAAATATGAGATAATAGGAGAATGTACTATGCAATATGAAATTCAGGGAAAACCATATCCGGTTGCGATTGTAACGCTGAATCCGGAAGAAAGTGTTATCTGTCAGAAGGGCGGAATGTCCTGGGCAACGCCCAATGTGGAAATGGCCACAAAGGCTGGCAGTATCGGAAAAATGTTCGGTCGCGCATTCAGCGGTGAGTCGATGTTCTACAATATGTATACAGCCAGGAATGCACAGGGACTCATTGCCTTTGCTGCCTCTGTACCAGGAGAAATCATGAGTCTACAGCTGACACCGGGAAGAACCATCATTGCACAAAAGTCCGCATTTCTGGCATCCGATCCTACTGTCAGCTATGAGATTTTCTTTCAGAAAAAACTGTCGAGCGGTTTCTTCGGCGGTGAAGGCTTTATCATGCAGAAGTTCCAGGGCGAAGGAACACTGCTTCTTGAAATTGACGGCAGCCTGATTACATACGATCTTGCACCCGGTCAGTCCATGATGGTGGATACGGGACATCTTGCAGCGATGGAAGGCACCTGCTCCATCAATATTGAAACCGTTAAAGGCGTTGGAAATGCACT
>JAZQAA010000238.1:0-3625 GCA_045544975.1 Oscillospiraceae bacterium
TGGAATTGAACATAACGGACAGATCGCCGCTGGTCGGATTCTTCATGCCGACCGGGATACCCATGCCGCTTGCAACCAGGCGATGCTGCTGGTTCTCTAAACTTCTTGCGCCGACTGCAACATAGGATAAAAGATCCGACAGATAACGGTAATTCTCCGGATAGAGCATCTCGTCCGCACAGGTGAAGCCTGTCTCCTCGATGGCTCTTGTGTGGAGCTTACGGATCGAAATCAGACCCTCCAGCATATCCTCTGCCTTGGTCGGATCGGGCTGGTGCACCATGCCCTTGTAGCCCGTGCCGTTGGTGCGGGGTTTGTTGGTGTAAATTCTGGGGATGATGAGGAGCTTGTGCTTGACCTCCTCGTTGACCTTTGCAAGACGATGCATATATTCCATTACCGAATCTTCGCGATCTGCGGAGCAAGGACCGATGATCAGGATCAGCCGGTCGGACTGTCCGGTGAAAACTCTGCGTATTTCTGCGTCGCGCTGCGCTTTGATCTCCTTGCATTTTTCAGAAAGCGGAAATTGCTCCCTGATCTCTTCCGGAAGCGGCAGCTGTCTGATGAATTCCATTGACATAGGATTTCCTCCTTTATATTCCATATTCCCATATTCTATTATTATACACCTCTTTTTCACTGCTGTCAAGTCGCAGGAGTGCGATTCTGTGATTCCTGTTACCCACTGCAACGAAGGGCGTCTTCCCAATATGCGTTTTTCATCGGACACCTTCAAATCCGGTTTTGATACAAGAATTCCGCAATACTGCGATAAATCAAAAGTAACATTCTTTTCACATATTTCAACAACACAACATATTGTGGTTTCGAACAAAGGTTCCTTGAAATTCATTAAGCAATCTTTTGCGAATGAATAGAACGAAGAAATCCCTAAAAACACGATAAAATATCGATAGTGTACAAATGCGCAGTCGTTTTATTGTGCAGATTCACAATTGACAATGCGCCGCGAATACTGTATACTTGAATATAGCGACTACAAGATATTGTGTATGCAAGAAGGAAATAAAACGACCAGAAAAAACACACCGTCCAGGACGGAAATCAATGAAAAAATGGAGGATGAAGGTTATGCTGATGTACATTATGAAGCGTGACGGCAGAAAGGTGCCGTTCAATGTTGAGAAGATTATCGACGCCATTTTCAAGGCAGCAAAGGCAGTCGGCGGTACGGATTACACGGAAGCGACCGCAGCGGCAGAAGAGGTATGCCGCCTTTGTGAGGCTTCCTACGGCGATATGCCTACCGTGGAACAGGTGCAGGATCTCGTGGAGAAGGTGCTGATCGAGCGCGGTCATGCGCAGACGGCGAAGGCGTATATTCTGTATCGTTATGAGCGTACCCGTTCGCGTGAAATGAAAACCAATCTCATGAGCGTCCTCAACGAGCTGACCTTCCATTCTGCAAAGGACAGCGATATCAAGCGCGAGAATGCCAATATTGACGGTGATACTGCAATGGGCACCATGCTCAAGTACGGCAGCGTCTCTGCGAAGGAATTCTATGAGCTCTATGTGCTCAAGCCGGAACACGCCAAGGCACACGCCAACGGTGATATCCATATCCATGATCTGGACTTTCTGACCCTGACCACAACCTGCTGCCAGATCGACCTGATCAAGCTGTTCAAGGGCGGCTTCTCCACAGGTCACGGCTTCCTGCGTGAGCCGAATGATATCGCAAGCTATTCCGCGCTTGCCTGCATTGCCATTCAGTCCAATCAGAATGACCAGCACGGTGGTCAGAGTGTTCCGAACTTTGATTACGCAATGGCGGAGGGTGTTAAAAAGACCTACGCTGCGCGTTATGAGCAGAATATTGCCCGTGCACTGGAGCTGCTGTATGACTATGAGGAGTCCGAGGAGCTTGCCCGTGAGCTGATGGAAGCGATGGCGCAGGAGGGACTTGTTCCTGTTCTTGCCAACAATAATGGCTTTGAGGAGAAGGCGTGTGCTTATCTGGAAAATCATTTGGATGCAGAGGATCTTGCACAGAACATCCTGACCTTTGCTGCAAAGCACGCATACAAGGAAACCAACCGTGCAACCTATCAGGCAATGGAAGCACTGGTGCATAATCTCAATACCATGAACAGCCGTGCCGGCGCACAGACACCGTTCTCCTCCATCAATTATGGTACGGATACCAGCCCCGAGGGCAGAATGGTGATCGAGAACATCCTGCTGGCAAATGAAGCGGGTCTTGGCAACGGCGAAACACCGATTTTCCCGATTCATATTTTCAAAATCAAGGAAGGCATCAACTATAATCCGGAGGATCCGAACTACGATCTGTTCAAGCTGGCGTGCCGCGTTTCTGCAAAGCGCCTGTTCCCGAACTTCTCCTTCATTGACGCGCCCTACAACCTGAAGTACTACAAGGAAGGCGACTACCGTACGGAGATCTCCTACATGGGCTGCCGTACAAGAGTCATCGGCAATACCTATGATCCCAGCCGTGAAGTTGTCACTGGCCGCGGCAATCTGAGCTTTACTTCCATCAACCTGCCCAGACTTGCTATTGCTGCAGATCATAATCTGGACGCATTCTTCGAGAGCCTTGATCATATGATGGATCTGGCAATTGATCAGCTGATGGATCGTTTCAGCATTCAGTCCCAGAAGAAGGTGCGCAATTTCCCATTCCTGATGGGACAGGGTATCTGGATGGATTCCGAGACACTCGGTCCGGATGACAGCATCGGTGAGGTGCTCAAGCATGGTACATTGTCCGTTGGCTTCATCGGACTTGCCGAGACGCTCAAGGCACTGATCGGCGAGCATCATGGTGAAAGCGACCGCGCAAGAGAACTTGGTCACCAGATCATTACCAGAATGCGAAATCGTCTGGATGAGGAATCCCAGAAGACACAGTTGAATTTCTCCCTGCTGGCGACTCCGGCAGAGGGCCTGTCCGGCCGCTTTGTCCGTATGGATGCCAAGAAGTTCGGCGTGATTCCGGGCGTTACCGATCGTGCGTACTATACCAATTCCTTCCATGTTCCGGTATATTATTCAATCAGTGCATTCGACAAGATCCGCATTGAAGCTCCCTATCATGAGCTGACCAATGCAGGTCATATCAGCTATGTGGAGTTGGACGGCGATCCGCTGGAGAACCTCTCCGCATTCGAGAAGATCATCCGCTGCATGAAGGAATCCGGCATCGGCTATGGTTCCATCAATCATCCGGTTGACAGAGATCCCATCTGCGGCTATACCGGCATTATCGGCGACAAGTGCCCGATGTGCGGCAGACCTGAGAAGGATCATAACGGCGTAGGCTTCGAGAGAATCCGCCGTATTACCGGCTACCTCGTAGGTACCCTCGACCGCTTCAATAATGCAAAGCGCAGTGAGGTGGAAGATCGTGTGAAGCATGGAGTGCAGAAGTAAGTCGGCGCTTAAATATAGGGGCAGATTTTACCTCTATCTTAGTTTGTAAAAAAAGACAAGTCCAGCCAGTGCGCCTTGCGGGGCACTGCTGGATTATTTTTATTGTTTAGTTGCGCCTTCGGCGCATGTAGGGGGCTTTGCCCCTACACCCTCAGTATATAGCCGAAAAACACCCCACCCTCCCCTTTGGGGAAGGGATCAGGGG
>JAZQAA010000239.1:0-2240 GCA_045544975.1 Oscillospiraceae bacterium
CATTCCGCGCAAGTCTGAAAGCGAGCGCAGCATCGCTTTAAGGGCGGGGGCGGGGTGCGCCAGCACCCCGCTATATTCCCCCCCTCCCTCTGGGAGGGGGATAGGGGGAGGGCAGGCTTTGGCAAAGCCCTCCCCCTTTGCATATTCCGACATTCCGCGCAAGTCTGAAAGCGAGCGCAGCATCGCTTTCAGGGCGGAGGAGGGGTGCGCCAGCACCCCGCTATATATCCCCCTCCCTCTGGGAGGGGGATGGGGGAGGGCAGGCTTTGGCAAAGCTTTCCCCCTTTTGTACATTCTGCCGAACGAAATCGTTTTCAACATATACATTCTGCATAAATCACAAAAGAAATGATATTTTTTTAAAAAACCTATTGACAATGCACAAATTATGTGATATAATAAGATCAAGATAAAGGAACTGCAGAACTTTATTAGATGCAGCGCTTCCCGAAAGTCGGAAGCAAATTCACGCAAAGGAGGGCGGAACCCATGGAAAATACAGAATCACAGCAGCAGGCGGTTTCGCCGGTCGCAGATATGTGAGAGGGAATGATGGTTTCGTGTAGAGCACGACAATTCCGAGTGAATGAGACATCTATTATGCGACACGCGGTGAACATCGTCTGGTTCTTCCATACTTCCAGTGTTTCGATGCCGGTATGGGAAGAACAGGATGCATAAGGTTTTAAATCTGGCAGCAGAAACTTAATATAGCAGGCACAAGAATTTTTGACGGAGGTACACTCCCATGGAAGTTTTTCATTAAAATCGCCCTAATTCTTAATGAAAGTTGTGATGCAATATGAAAGCAAATGCAAACTACCCGATTTTAAAAGAACCTTAATGTGAGGACGTGGATGACCAATGCACAAAGTGATTTTCGCGGATTAACCGCACTTACAATTTCATAACAAAATGACTCCCAACTTGCTGTATTGCGAAGGTTGGGAGTTTTTATTTGTGTTCATAGCGCGGAGCCCGCGCTGGCAGACGCGTTATGTAAATTTCCATTATAACGAAGCTCGATATTTCGCGGAATCGCTCCGCTTACGCATGATGCCAATGCTGCGCAAAGGCATCATCGCTGCTGGAAACTATTCCCCCTTGATCATCTTCCGATACGCCGCAGCCGCCTGCTCCTGCTTGTTATCGCCGAACTCATAATACACACGGTCGGCGATATTGTCAGGGAGGTACTGCTGCTTCACATAATGGTTCGGGAATTCGTGGGGGTACTGGTAGCCGATGGCATTGCCGAGCTTTTGGGCGCCGCCGTAGTGGCCGTCTTTGAGATATGCCGGAATATCGCCGTAATCGCCGGAACGCACATCCTCCAGAGCAGCATCAATGGCGCAGATCGCCGAATTGGACTTCGGAGCAGTACACATGAGGATGACCGCCTGTGCAAGGGGAATCCTCGCTTCGGGAAGTCCCAGCTGGAGTGCGGAATCCACACAGGATTTCACGATGCTCACCGCCTGCGGATAGGCAAGTCCCACATCCTCGGAGGCGATCACGAGCATCCGGCGCGTAAGGGAAATGAGATCGCCGGCCTCGATGAGCCTTGCCATATAGTGCAGCGCAGCGTTCTCATCGCTGCCGCGGATGGATTTCTGCAGAGCGGAGAGGATGTCATAATGTGCATCGCCGTCCCTGTCGTAGCGCATATTGCTGCGCTGGGTGAGAGCCCTCGCAGTTTCCATGGTAATACGGATGCCGGCTTCTGTCGGTTCTCCGGAAAGTACGCACAGCTCCGCGGCATTCATCGCCTTGCGGACATCGCCGCCGCTGCCCTGTGCAATATGGGCGGCAACACCCTCCTCGATCTCGAGCGCAGAGCCCTGTTCCTCCTGCAGGATGCGGAAGGCGCGATGCACGGCTTTTTCCATCTCCTGTGCATCTACGGGCTTGAATTCAAAGACCGTGCTCCGGCTGATGACGGCGTTGTACACGGCGAAGTAGGGGTTCTCTGTCGTGGAGGCAATCAGCGTAATATCGCCGTTTTCAATGTAGGAGAGCAAGCTCTGCTGCTGTTTTTTATTGAGGTACTGGATCTCATCGAGGTACAAGAGGATGCCGTTCATCGAAGCGAAGGTTCCCACGTCGGCAATGACGGACTTGATATCGGAGACGCCCGCCTGCGTGCCGTTGAGGATGTGCAGGGTCATATTGGTACGGCTTGCGATGATGCTGGCAAGGGTGGTTTTCCCGATGCCGGACGGGCCGTAGAAAATCATATT
>JAZQAA010000240.1:0-3736 GCA_045544975.1 Oscillospiraceae bacterium
GTTCCATTACAGAAAAGAATACAAAAACAACGATCAGGTCGGCACCGCTTCTGTTTTCGTTACGGGACGAGGCGACTACCACGGCCAGGTAAAGTCGGGGCCAAGCGGTCTTAGGAAGACAACAATGGGCACCAACTCCTTGGCTCACAGAACGACATGGCTACGATCCGACTTGTTCCATTACAGAAAAGAATACAAAAACAACGATCAGGTCGGCACCGCTTCTGTTTTCGTTACGGGACGAGGCGACTACCACGGCCAGGTAAGAGTGGATTTCAACATTGTGGAACGCAAAGCGGATGACTTCATTATTTCGTTCCCGACAGTTCTTTATCACGACACTGCCGAAAAAACAGATAATACGGATCAGGTCTGCGCGGATTATCAGGTAAAGTATATCAACCAGAGATATCCAAGATTCGGCGGTGCATTCCGGACTGGAATCGAGTGCGCAGCATTTGACAAATTCCTGATTCTGGACAGCGATGGTTCCCATGACCCCAAATACATTCCGCAGCTTTATCATGCGTTCCAAGACGGCACAGATCTGGTCATTGGTTCACGGTATACAAAGGGTGGAAAAACCGATGACAGTCCGCTGTCCATCCTGATGTCGAAAACGCTGAACGCAGTTTTCCGCTTGGTACTCGGAATCAAGGCGGCGGATATTTCAACGGATTATCGGCTGTACCGCACACAGCAGCTCAAGCAGGTTTCGCTGCAATGTGAAAATTATGACATTCTGCAGGAAGTGCTGCTGCAGCTGAAACTGCAAAAACCGGACTTTTGTATCAAAGAAGTTCCGATTACATTCCACAAACGAATTTACGGCGAATCCAAGCGGCAGCTTTTCAAATTCATTTGCAGCTATCTGAAAACGCTCGTGCGTCTTTGCAAAATCAAAAATGCAGCGAAGCGAGGTAAACAATGAAAAAAAGCAAACAATTCCTGACAAGTGAAACCGGATATGTGTTCCTCTGGCTTCTCTGCTCCGCACTTGGCGTTGCGCTGCAAATGCTGATCTGCAGGTGGTACTCGCTCAATTACGACAGTTCCTACCAGATTGCGCTGACGGAGAAATCATTACCTGAGCTTTGGAAGCTGCTGCAGGCCGACTATAGTCCCCCGCTGTATGCCATCCTCCTAAAGCTCACAAGTATGCTCTTTGGAGAAAGTATTACCGTTTACAGGCTTTTCAATGGAGCAGTTCTTTCCGGGATGCTCTATCTCGGACTGTTTCCCATCCGCAGAGAATTCGGACATACAGCGGGATTACTATATACTGCACTGGCTTTGTTTACCAACATCAATCTTTATATTTTCAGCACCATTCGTCCGACCTATCTTGCCTATTTTCTGGTTTCAGGGCTTGCAGTGTACACTTATCTTGCCTTTTTTAAGCAAGAACGAAAACACATAGTATGGTTTACTGTATTTGCTGTGCTGTGCGTCTATACGCATAACATCGCCATGATTGCTGCGCTCGGCATTTATATTGTCTGTCTGACGGGTGCCGTCATTCAGAAAAATAGGAAGCTGTTTTTCACATTCCTTATCAGCGGTATTATCTGTGCCGTTCTTTATCTGCCATGGCTCTTTGTTCTGCTGCAGCAGGTGCGGAATGTTAGTGAGCATTTCTGGGAAGGCGAAAGCTTTTCCATCCCGCTGGTACAATCGTGGGTGTATAATAAAATTACTATTTTCTCAGACATCAATATTGTGACTATTTTAATTGATCTATTACCCCGCATTGCAATTGTTTTGATTCTCCTGCGGTACTTCAAAATTGACAGAAAAGGAGATATGACAAAGCTGAAGGCATCGCTCAGAACCGGTTGGGCACAATGTCGTCCCTATGTCATCCGGTATGGATTCATCACTGCGCAGCTCATTGTTCCGCTGCTGATCTTTGCTGTCATCAATGAATGCTTCCATAAACTTGCTACCCAGAGATACTTTTATCTTTTCACGGGCATCACTCTGTTGCTCATGGTTCTGCCCATTGCAAAAGCCAAAAACAAAATCATCAGTATTGTTTTTGCACTGCTCTGTGCAGTAAATTTTTCCGGTCCCTACATTTCCTTGCTGCAGAGGGCAAACAATATTGAGGGCAAGCAAATGATTGCGGATATTCAGTCCGCGCATCCGGACGGTAATATGTCCTTCGTGCACTATCATGAGTGGTCGATCGGTATTATGATGTATTTCTTCCCGGACGCTTCGCATTATCTATGCAGCGATACTTTTACGGTTCTGACCGATATGAGCGTATTTCCCTCCGAAGTGATTGACATCGGAGACATTCAGAACATTACAGAATACACAGATACCTTCTATACTGTTGATATTGCGCTTCCTGGATGTGAACCGTTCGATCCTTCGGTTTTCGGAGACCGTATTTCCACAATCCATTCACGGGAATATGATTTTGGAATTGTCGTCTACGACCCACTATCCTTTGTTCTGGATGAACACCGACTCACCTGCGAATCGAAGAATGAACTGAGGTAAGAAATGAAAAGAACAAAACAATTTCTGACAAGCGAAGCAGGCTATGCACTCATATGGCTCTTCTGCTCCGCACTTGGCATTACCCTGCAGATGCTAATCTGCAGATGGTATTCGATCAATTATGACAGCTCCTATCAATTTGCACTGACAGGAAAATCCTTTCCGGAGCTGTGGAGGCTCCTGCAAGCCGACTATAGTCCCCCGCTGTATGCCATTCTCCTGAAGCTCACAAGTATGCTATTCGGTGAAAGCATTACCGTTTATCGGCTTTTCAATGGACTGCCGCTTCTCGGGATGCTCTATCTCGGGTTATTTCCTGTCCGAAAGGAATTCGGACATACAGCAGGTTTTTTCACCACCTTTCTGATTCTGCTTACAAACATCAATCTCTATCTGTTCGGCGATATCCGTCCGACCTATTTTGCTTACTTCTTTGTAACAGGAGCCGCTGTTTATGGCTATCTTGCTTTCTTCAAGAAAGAACGAAAGCACATGGCATGGTTTACCGTCTTTGCTGTTCTCTGCGTCTACACGCACAATATCGCCATGATCACAGCACTCGGTATCTATGTCGTTTGCCTAACAGGTACAATTCTGCAGAAGGACCGCAGGCATTTCCTGTCATTTATGGTAAGCGGCATCATCTGTGCAGTGCTCTATCTGCCGTGGCTCTCCATCCTGCTGCATCAGGTCAGCAATGTGAATGAGCACTATTGGGAAGGGAAGGGCTTCTCCCTTTCGCTTGCCAAATCCTGGGGCTATGACAAGGTCTTCCTGTTCTCCGATCTCAATCTTCTCATCACACTCATTGATATGCTCCCGCGCGTCGCAATTCTTCTGATTCTGCTTCGCTATTTCAAAATTGACAGAAAAGCGGATATGACAAAGCTGAAAGCAGATCTCAGAGAGGGCTGGGGAAAATGCCGCAGCCATGCCGTCAGGTATGCGTTTTTGTTCTTTGAATGGATAATACCGCTTTCGATCTTTGGTATCATTAATGAATTTTTTCACAAACTCGCTGTCCAGAGATACTTCTACATCTTCACAGGCATTTCTTTGCTGCTCATGGTACTGCCCATTGCCAAAGCCAAAAACAAAATTATCAGCATTGCCTTTAGTCTGCTCATTCTGCTGAATTTCTCCAGCTCCTATGTATCTCTTCTGCAAAAAGCGGAAGCCTGTGAAGGAAAACAGATGATTGAGGACATCAAGCAAGCACATCCGG
>JAZQAA010000241.1:0-2072 GCA_045544975.1 Oscillospiraceae bacterium
CTGTATCAAGCAGCTTCGCAATGCGTTCTGCACGCTCTGCAATTTCCGCTTCATCCGGATGATCTTCAAAATTCAGCTGGAACTGCATAAACCCGATCGCATTACCATAGTCGAGCTTCAGATCCTCATGCAGACGCACGCCTTCACCGAGATTGTTCATGCTCTGGTAAATGGCAGTCACGAGGAGTTTGTGTTCCTGTGTGCCGTCGTGGAATGTAATGGTATCGCCGATACCGGCATCCAGCTTTTCGGATACGGTGGGCGTAATAGCAGCTTCGGAAGGATTCTGCGGCGGCGTGCCCTCATGGTAGGAATAGTAATCCGTCGTTGTATTCACACCCTGCAGCGTCATGGAGGTGAATGTTTTGTCACCATGGGCATAGTTGAATTTGTATGCCATATCGATGGTACACTCTGCAGGCATGCCCTCTTCGGCAAGTGTTTCTTCGATCTCGTCAATCTTTTCCTGCATCAGGACGTCTCCGCCGGGCGTGAGTGCATAGACCATATCAGTTGCAGACAGATACAGGTCGCTCTTGTACATACCAAAGGAATGGATGAGCTGATCGGAACGCAGGGTGCTGGCACCGATGCAGAGAATCAGTACAAGGACGGTGCAGAGGGTGTAGCTCAGAATGATGGTCGCATAGCGTTTCGGGCTGCTCAGAATGTCATTGAATGCCATGAAGAACGCAGGTCTGCCGGGAGTTCTTTCAAGCCGCAGAATGCCTTTTTTACTGAAACGCTCGCCCGTCTGTCCATTTCGGATGGCATCGAGGGGGGAGAGTTTTTTGACGGAAGCGGTGCAGGTGTAGCAGAAGAACAGGATCAGCAGCACGACAAAGACGCAGCAGAGGAGATTGACAAATACAATGCTGTCATGTTCCAGTACGATGGAATCGGATACGCTGCCGATCAGGAGATTGGCAAAGGGAATGCTGCCGAAGAAGCCGATCGCCGCACCGATCACTGCCATGAAGAAGTATTTCACGAGATACAGACTGCGGATGGCAGTATTGCGGATGCCGATGGCTTTCATCACGCCGATCTCACGGAATTCTTCGGAAAGGGTGAAGGTGATGGTGAAGCGGAGCACGACAAAGGCAATAAGAATCAGGCAAATGCTCACCGTGAGCAGGATACCGGCAATGACCATATCCAGCACATACGCCATTTTCACCATAGCCCTGTCTCCGTTGAATGCAATACCCTTTGCATCGGCAAGTGCATTTGTCACAGCGTCAACATCCGTGGTGTTCACATACCAGAGCTTGCCGAAGAAGCTGTCCGGAATGTCGCTGAATTCTGCAAAATCCTTCTCATTCACCAGCAAGCGGACATTGCCCATCAGATCCGAACCGAGCACGGCATCCTTGCAGACACCGGCAACGGTCAGGGAGAGGGATACTCCTTCCATCCGGATCTCCAGCACATCGCCGACCTCCAGACCTGCCTCCTGCATGGGCTTGATTGCAACGAATACCGTGCCTTTCTCCACTTCTGTGATGGGCTGGTTGTCCGCATCGAAATAGCAGAGACCTGCTTCGGAGAAATCTGTAAACACGGCGGTGTTCCCAAAATCGATTGGTACATCGTCCCTGAAGAAGATTTCACCATCCATGTAGATGACGGATTCTGTTTTGCGGTCGGTGATCTCCGGCACATCCGCAAAAGCCTGTTCAATGGATGCATCCGCCGCACTGCCGCGTGTGGAAAGGATATAATCCGGTACGCCGGCGGCTTCAAAATAATCCTCCAGTGCTGTGGAGATGGTGAGGATGTTGTTCACGCTGGAGGAGACGAACATGGTTGCCAGAATGATGAAAATCAGCAGGATGACGTTCATCGCCTTTTTGCGTTTGAGATCCTTTTTCAGAATGTTGAGATACAAAGTCGGAGGCCAAGCGGTCTTAGGAAGACAACAATGGGCACCAACTCCTTGGCTCACAGACCGACATGGCTACGATCCGACTTGGAGGAGACGAACATGGTTGCCAGAATGATGAAAATCAGCAGGATGACGTTCTTCGGCTTTTTGCGTTTGAGATCCTTTTTCAGAATGTTGAGATACA
>JAZQAA010000242.1:0-7479 GCA_045544975.1 Oscillospiraceae bacterium
GTACTGATGCCCATATCATTTCTCCTCTCGAATATGTAGAATACCATTTTTTTACAAAAATATTTACTAACTATTATATTATAACATATATTCTATGAAATTACAATAGGATAGCAGTACTTTTGCATTGTTATTTTAAAAATCCATGGCGCAATCGGATCTCTTGACATCTCCTTTGCCTTTATGGTATGATGAAGCAGAGTACAGTGCGAGAAGAAAGGAGTGTATTGCAATGCTGATTGATATTTCCCAGGAGGTATTCTCCTGCAGGGTCTATCAGGGGGATCCCGAACCATGCAGAGAACGCCTGCAGAGCATGGAACAGGGGGCACTTTATAACCTGACCGCCTTTTCCATGTGTGCGCATAACGGAACGCACATTGATGCACCGTTCCATTTTCTGAAGGATGGCAAAACGGTTGAATGCATGGATTTGGAGGCCTTCATTGGCGAATGCTATGTCGCAAGGCATGAAGGGGATGTGACAGGGGAGGATGCTGCAGCAATTCTGAGGAAAGCCAAATCCCTTGACGCGGACAAGCGCATTCTGATTGCCGGTGCTGCGACTGTAACTGCGGAAGCGGCGCGTGTATTTGCTGATGCCGGAATCTGGCTGATCGGTAATGAGAGCCAGTCCATCGGACCAGAGGATGCACCGATGGAGGTGCATCTGATTCTTCTTCGTGCGGAGGTTGCACTGCTCGAAGGCATTGTTCTGACCAATGTGGAGGAAGGAAAGTATTTTCTCAGCGCAGCACCGCTGAAGCTTGGCGGATGTGATGGTGCTCCGTGCAGAGCTGTGCTGATCCGATAACAGTATGAAAAGAAGAACGCCCGGCTTCTGATTGGAATGCCGGGCGCTGTGTTTGTTATTCACTCTGATCCAGTAAGCCGGAGGCATCACGGAGCAGTTCGATGATGGGAAGATGCTGCGGACAAACGCTTTCACACTGGCCGCATCCGATGCAGTCGGCAGCTTTGCCGCTCTTTTCAGTGAGCAGCCGGTAATAATTTTTTGCACGCCATTCCTCTTTGAATTTCCGTGCTGTGTTCACAGCGCGGAATACATTCGGGATATCAATGCCTGCAGGACAGCCGTCGCAGCAGTAACGACAGGCTGTGCAGCCGATCAGCGGCGTGTCAAGCAGCTTTTCTGTAACGGATTTGACAAGTGCCCGTTCCTGCGCAGTGAGCGGTTCAAACTGTGTGAAGGTTTCAATATTGTCATGCATCTGTTCGTCATTGGACATACCGGAGAGGATGGTGATGACACCCGGCAGACTGCCGACAAACCGCATAGCCCAGGAGGCTGCTGAAGCGTCAGGACGAACCTCTTTGTACATGGACTCCAGCTCCGGCTGGAGATTGGCAAGCATACCGCCTTTGACCGGTTCCATGACAATGATGGGAATCTGACGCTTTGTGAGAATTTCATAGAGCCTGCCGGACTGTATAACAGGGTTTTCCCAGTCTGCATAATTGAGCTGGATCTGAACAAACTCTATCTCCGGATGCTTGTCGAGTACCTGTTCCAGAAGCTCCGGACTTCCATGGAAGGAGAAGCCGAAGTGTACGATTTTCCCTTCTCGTTTCTTCTCCAGTGCCCAGTTGAAGCAGTCGTATTTTTCATAGGTATCATAGTTGTACCCATCTTCCAGAGAATGCAGCAGGTAGAAATCAAAATACTCCACACCTGCGCGTTCGAGCTGTTCGTTGAAAATGCGGTCACGGTCATCTGCAGATTGCAGACACCATGCCGGAAGCTTGTCTGCGAGATAGAAGCTGTCCCTTGGATAGCGCTTGACAACGCACTCCTTTGCGATTTTTTCAGATTCTCCGCTGTGGTAGACATAGGCAGTATCAAAATAGTTCAGCCCTGCCTCCATGTATGCATCCACCATGCAGCAGACCGCGGTGCGGTCGACTTCTTCTCCCTGCATCGGCAGGCGCATTAGTCCGAAGCCAAGCTTCGGCATCGCGGTGACATCAATTTCTGTGTTCATGCTCATTCCTCCCTTGTTGTAATTCTGTGAGTTTTTTCTGAAGTGCCAGAAATGCCGCTTCAGGATCATCAATGGCAAGGACTGTCCGTTCCATCGGGCAGATGTCCGTTCCCTCGCGGTTGATGATATGATCTGTGAGAATGTCGAAGCTGTAGGGGACGCCATACAGCTCCAGAATGGCCTTCGCTCCTTTGGAGATTGTGCCTGCGTGCAGATCGGCAATACCTGCCTTGACATAGAGAAGGGCTGCGGCTTTGCCGACAACGGGATCTGCAGCTGTATATCCGCGCAGATCGGTTCCCTCCGAGAGAAGCCGTAAAAGAGCTGCGATTCCCCGTGCGTCATCCGTGATGCAGATGCCGTTCCTGCACAGGCAGAGCCGGTGCCCGGTCAGTCCTTGGATGGCAAGTTCCTTGTCAGTCATGCAGATTCTCCCGCAGCAGAACAGGGCGAATAACGCTGAGCAGCGCCGGAACAAGCAGAACCTGCGTAAGCAAACCCGGTGCTCCGGACTGGATCTGCGCCCATGCTGCGATGGCTGTGCCGCCGCTCAGTGCAGTCATGCAGAAGAAACAGATTCTTCCGCAAAATTGCGCCAGAATCACTGCTGCGATTCCCCATGCGCTGTGTTTGAGAATCTGCTTTGAAAAAAGTCCGGAAACCGCTGCAAATACTGCAAGCTCCACCATCATGAAGGGAAGGCGTTCTGCAATCGGCATGGGATTGCCTGCAAGTGAAGTGATCAGAAAGCTTGCGATAGGGGAGAGAAGTGCAGCTGCAAGCCCCCAATTTGTTCCGAGCAGACAGCCGCCCAGCAATACTGGCAGATACATGGGGAGCCACTGCATTCCTCCCTGCACTCCGAGCACTGCATGAACAAGAAACGGCAGAAGGACTGCAAGTCCAATGAGTGCCGTACAGACAGCTGCCTTGGCGCTGCGCTTTCTGACAGGGGAGTATCCCCTCAATGTCAGGGCGTATTCCAACATAGATCATTCCTCCTTAGAAATTTTTCTATGCTTATCATACCATATTTTTGTTCATTTGTACAGAAGAATTTGAAAAAAAGAGGATATATGCCGGATTTACTTGATCAATTGTTACAGAAATGGTATAATACTATGGTATGAGTAAAAAATTTTTTTAAAATTGATGTGACCAAATGGAATGCTCAGTCGTATTCTTAACAGGAGGGGGAAATCCGTGGGACTTTTCAGACAGCGAAGAGGGGACATTGCAGCGGCATACGAACAATATGCTGATCTGCTCTATAGAGTTGCATTGTCCTATCTGCATAGTGACAGCGATGCGCAGGATGCGGTGCATGATGTGTTCCTGAAATACGCGCAGCGTGTTTACCGCTTTGCGGACAGTGAGCATGAACGAGCCTGGTTCATTCGTGTGACGATTAACCGGAGCCTCGACCTGCTGAAAAAGCGGAACATCAGAAGCTATGTGCCGCTGGACGAGCTTGCAGAGATGCTGCCGGCATCGGAAGCATTTTCTGATCAGGCTTCCGATCTGATGCAGGCGCTTGCGTCCATTCCGGAAACTTATCGCGCAGCCATTGTTCTGCATGATCTGGAAGGCTATTCCGTTGAAGAAACAGCAGCAATTCTGTCGCTTTCCGTTTCTGCTGTGAAAATGAGACTGTCCCGTGGAAGAAACTGCCTGAAAACAAAACTTAAGGAGGAATGAGGAAGATGTTTGAGTCCGATCAGATTGAAGCCTACCGCAGTATCAAAGCACCCGATTCGCTTCGCGAGCGCGTTCTGCAGGAAGCGGAAATGCACAGCAGCAAGCCGCGCATCGTGCCCATCCTCTGCACAGCAGCGCTGACTGCCGCAGCCCTGCTCCTGGTTGTGGGACTGCAGTCCCCGGACAAAACACAGAGCATTCGTATGAATGGCATAACCCTGACCGAAGAAGGAACCCCTGTCACGGAAAGCAATCCGGGAATTGCTCCGGCAAATGCAAGGAGCGCGGACACTATCCGCGTGCCGCTGACGATTGCGCTTCCTGCAGAGGTGACAGTATCCGACGGAACTCTCTGTTTTCCTGAGGAAAGCCGAGAGGTGCAGTCCGGTGTTTCCGTAGAGCTGGAGGAGAATGCACAGCTTGAATGGTGCATCTCGGCAGCACAGCGATCGGACAGCTATTCCATACTGCTTGTGGATGGTACCGGCAGCAGTGAGCTCACGCTCGTATACGACAGTGCAGCTGCAATCTGGATGATCAGCTGCGAAACCGAATGAAAAACAAAGGAGAAATGATGATGATGAAAAAGACAATGGCAATGCTGATGGCAATGATGATGATGTTTGGCTGCGCAGCCTGCGGCGGCGATGCTTCTTCCAAGGACGAAACCACCACAACCGAAGCACAGACAGAGGTACAGACCGAAGCAGAGACTGAGGCGGAAACCGAGGCAGAAACTGAGGCTGAGACTGAAGCTGAGACTGAAGCTGAAACAGAAGCTGAGGATGACAATGGCGATGCTACAGCATCCGGAACAATCGGTGAAACCCTGCTTGCAGATTTCCAGACCAGAATTGCAGAGGATCCTGCAATGACAGCACAGGCTATGGCCGATGCACTGCTGACCAATCCGATTATCCAGTTCGGACCGGCAACTATGCCTGTTGAAGCTGGTCTGCTGACTGGCTTTGGTAATGCTGAAATTACTGGTTTCAGCGAGGGTGTGATGTTTGCACCGATGATCGGTTCCATCGCGTTTGTCGGCTATGTATTCAAGCTTGAAGAGGGAACGGATGCCGATGCATTTGTACAGACACTCAAGGATAATGCGGATCCGAGATGGAATATCTGCACAGAAGCAGAAGAGACCGTTGTAGAATATTCCGGCGATACAGTATTCTTTGTAATGTGCCCCACAAGCTTTGAGGGATAAGGATAACAGCCATGGGCTTCTCCGCCGCAGGCGGAGAAGCCTGTAATTGTATTATGGCTCCAAAAACCTATTATAAAGGGGGATTTCTATGCTTTTTTCCAGCATCACATTCCTGTATTATTTTTTGCCCGCTGTCATTCTGCTCTATGCGATTGCACCCAGAAAACTGAAAAATACAGTTCTGCTTTTGTCCAGTCTCCTGTTCTATGCCTGGGGTGAACCACGGTATATCATTTATATGCTGATTGGAATTGCCAGCGGTTATGTAACAGGACTGCTGATTGAACGATTCCGCGGGACAGCGCTCTCGAAGGTGTTCCTTGCGCTTTCAGCAGTGATCAGTCTTGGGCTTCTATGCTATTTCAAGTATGCCGACTTCTTTATTGAAAATTTCAATGCTGTGACGGGACTTTCGGTTCCGCTTCTGCAGATTGCACTGCCCGTTGGCATCAGCTTTTATACCTTCCAGATTCTCAGCTATACAATTGATGTCTACCGAGGTGATGTTAGTGCACAGCGCAATCCGATCAATCTCGCTGCCTATGTTTCACTCTTTCCACAGCTGATTGCAGGCCCTATTGTCCGGTATTCCGATGTTGCCCAACAGTTGACGGAGAGAACCCATAGCATTGACAAAACTGCGGACGGTATCCGCCGTTTTATGATCGGATTGTCAAAGAAGATCCTGATTGCCAATGCGCTTGGTGAGCTGTGCGCGGAATATGCAGCCGCGCCCGATCCTTCCGTACTGTTCTGCTGGATGTACGCAATTGCGTATTCCCTTCAGATCTATTTTGATTTTTCCGGTTATAGTGATATGGCAATCGGTCTTGGCAAATTCTTTGGCTTTGATTTCTGCGAGAACTTCCGCTATCCCTATATTTCGAAAAGCATTACCGAATTCTGGAGAAGATGGCATATTTCTCTCGGAACATGGTTCCGGGATTATGTGTACATTCCCCTCGGCGGCAATCGCGGATCCGGTTTGTTCCGGCTTCGCAATATCCTGATCGTCTGGCTGCTGACCGGCTTCTGGCATGGCGCTTCCTGGAATTTTATTATCTGGGGTCTGTATTTTGCAGTGTTCCTTGTGATAGAAAAGCATTTCCTGCTCAAACATCTGGAACACAGCCGTGTTCTTAGCCGGATGTATGTGCTGCTGGCTGTCGTTGTCAGCTTTGTGATTTTTGGTGCAGTGGATTTGGCAGACGCAGGTACCTGCCTTGCTGGAATGTTCGGTTTTGGCGGACTTCCGCTGACTTCGGCATCCCAGAGCTACTATCTGCGCAGCTACAGTGTCATCCTTCTGCTGGCAGCTGTTGGCGCAACGCCCATTCCGAAGTACCTGGTTTCCAAGCTGAAAGAAAACAAAACGGGCGCAGTTGTTGTAAATGTTCTGGAGCCTGCAGTACTCCTGCTCCTGCTTGTAACAGCAAGTGCCTACCTCGTGGACGGTTCCTTCAACCCGTTCTTGTATTTTAGATTTTAAGGGGGTGCAGCTATGAAACATAACCTGATTCTTGTTGGTATTATTGGCACTTATCTCCTTGCGATGACGGGCTTCTGCCTGTTTGGAAAAAACGAATCCTATTCCGACAGTGAACGCCGTCTTTTGGCGGAATTTCCGGAGTTGTCGCTTGCAACCGTGATGGATGGAAGCTTTATGCAGGAATTTGAAACCTACCAGGCAGATCATTTCCCGGCGCGTGACAGCTTCCGTGCAGTGAAGTCCTTTTCGGAGCTGATGGTGTTCGGAAAGCTGGATAACAATGATTTGTACCTGGATAACGGCTGCATTGCAAAGCTTGATCCTGCAGTCAATCCCTCCATGCTTGATCATGCCTCTGAACGCTTCCAGTTTCTCTATGACAGCTACCTTGCGGATGGGGAGGGAAATCTGTATTTCTCCATTGTTCCCGATAAGCACTATTATCTTGCGAAGGAAAACGGCTATCTGTGTGCGGATTATGATGCGCTTATCAATACAATGCGCGAAAATACGCCCTATCTGGAATATATTGATATTACAGGACTTCTGGAAACGGATGACTACTATGCAACGGATACCCATTGGAGACAGGAGAAAATCATTGATGTAGCGCAGCACCTTGGAGAACGGATGGGCGTTACCCTGCAGGGCGAATATACAGAGAACCGCCTTGAAGCGCCATTCTATGGTGTATACTATGGCCAGCTCGCGCTTCCTGTGAAGCCGGATACCCTGACCTATCTTACAAATGATGTGCTCTCGCAGTGCACAGTTACAAGCTATGCAACCGGTGTTCCGAAGGAAAGTGTCCTCTACAATATGGAGAAAGCTGAAGGGAAGGATCCTTATGAGCTGTTTCTTTCCGGCTCGGAGCCGCTGCTTGTGATCGAAAATCCCAATGCCGCAACGGACAAGGAGCTGATTGTATTCCGCGATTCCTTCGGCAGCAGTCTGGTTCCGCTGCTTGCGGAGGGCTATGCAAGCATTACGGTTGTGGATATCCGCTATGTCCAGAGCGCGGTGCTCGGTCAGCTTATTGACTTTTCCGATCAGGATGTACTCTTCCTTTACAGTAC
>JAZQAA010000243.1:0-4879 GCA_045544975.1 Oscillospiraceae bacterium
GGCTACGATCCGACTTGGTTGAGTGCATCGGGTGTGATTGCAATAACAGCTGTACCCTGCGTGTCACAGGTATGCTTTGTCTGTGTACCGAGCTGCAGAATCGTTCTGCGGTGTGCCGGCATTTTTTTACTGAAAAGGTGAAGGATGCCGGTACTCAACTTGTTCGTGATGCAGATAGCGGAGGAGAGCACCTCCGTCTCACAGAATTCATGCAGCGCTTCCGCGTCAAGTGTGGTGAGTGAGGGGGATTCATAGAATGCACGGAAAACACGGACAAGCGTTTCTTCGCTGTCGATTTCCTGAATCACAACACCATGTTCCGTACACCAGAGCACACGATGGGGGATTTCCTTTCTGATGAGATCCAAAGAAAGGGAAAAGAACAGGGAGAACATAGCCTCCTGCAGCATACCAAACTCCGAGATGCTGCCTTGTTTCCGGATATTTGCATCGAACAGGAGCAGGATTCTGTGCTCCTCCGGGAAGCTGAATTCCTTATAGATGAGCTGATCCCTTCTTGAGCTGAGCTTCCAGTGAATGCGGTTGATGGCATCGCCCTCACGGTAATCCCGGAGATTGAAAATCTCAGAAGGATCATCACCGGGATGGTCGGCATAGGTTTCACATTCCGGATTGTAGATGGCGGGGGATTCAATGGTAAAGGGGATCTTCCGGTATTTGGGCAGTACCATCATGGATAGACTGCGATTCTTCATCGGATAGCGAATGCGAAACAGCCGAAAATAATCGAGGACAGTCAGCTTTTCCATGGAAATTGTCAGTACGCCGGAAAATTTGGCGTGAATGTAAAAGGTCAATCGCGTTGCATTCCGCTCATGAAGGGGGAACCGGAGACAGAGCTTTTCAGTCTTTTCCCCGTACTGGTGCCGGAGAAGGAGATCCGCCTGCATATGCGAGAATGGAAAAAAGCTCTTATTTTCAATCGAAATCGTAATCGGGATGGAATTCTCCGTGTGATACTGCTCTGTGGGACAGCAAATCTCTGCAACACCGTTTTTTCGCAATAGCAGCAGGATGAATCCCCAGATGAGGGGAATCAAACAGGAAACAATCAGCAGAACGAGAGCGAAGGAATCAATATAGAGCACTGTAAACGCTGCAAGCGTCAGCAGATACAGCAAATACAGCAGCCGGATCATTCTGCGATCTCCATCTGCGGAAGGGGAGTACTGCGCAGAATTTCAGATACAATTGTTTCAGCCGTAACGGTTTCACTGCTTGCATCGCGCAGAATCAGACGGTGACAGAAAACATCCCTGCATATGAGATGTACATCATCGGGCAGAAGATAATCCCTTCCCTGGCTGTAGGCACAGGCCTTTGCAAGCTGAACCAGACCAAGCGTTCCGCGCGGACTGATACCAAGGCGGATGGCAGGATGGTTTCTTGTGCGTGCTGTCAGGCTGACAACATAGTGGTACAGCGCATCACTGACATAGATATTCTCTACATCACGGCGCATCTTTTCGAGCTGATGCTCATTGATAACGGGTCGGATCTCATCCAGAGGATTGCCGTGATGTCTTGCCTTGAGGAGCGAAACTTCATGCTCCGCGCTCGGATAACCCAGAGAAAGGCGGATCAGAAAGCGATCCATCTGGGATTCCGGAAGCTTCTGCGTACCAACGCAGGTAATCGGATTCTGTGTGGCAATGACAATATGGGGCTTTGGCAGGGGATGGGTCTGACCATCAATTGTCACCGCACCTTCCTCCATCAGCTCCAGAAGAGCGGACTGGGTTTTGCTGGAGGTACGGTTGATTTCGTCAGCAAGCAGGAGATGGCAGAAAGCCGCGCCCTTCTTGAATTCAAAGCGGTTTGTTTCCTTATTAAAAACCGTAAAGCCCGTCACATCCGTGGGCAGGACATCGGGCGTGAACTGGATACGCTTGGTGGAGAGGGAGAGCGTGCGGGAGAGCGCAAGTGCAAGGGTCGTTTTTCCCACACCGGGAATATCCTCAAGGAGTATATGTCCGCCGGCAAGAATTGCCAGAAGAATTTTATAGATCATCAGATTTTTGCCATTGACAGCCTTTTGGATTTCTGCAATCATCTGCTTGATGGCAGGATGGCTGACGGGAATTGTATGTGGAGCATCCGAAGCTGCTGCTGTAGTGCGGTTCTGAGAAGCGTTCATTTCCTGTAGTTCCTTTCCGTTAGTATAAAGGGTCAAAATAGGATACTTTTTTATTATACCATTTTCTTTGACAAATTGCAAGAGCATGGACGCGATATTTCGGAATTATGGAAGAAATTGAAGCATGAAAAAGGGAGTGGACAAAATGCGTTGACAAACGCATTTTGTGAGGGGGAATCAACAACGCGGTTAAAAATCCCTGCTTGACGAACCTTGACAGATATGCTATAATGAAAACAATGAAATTACGAAAAAGGAGTGTGAAGGATGGTACGCATTGAAGAACAGATTCAGCAGTTTTACCAGACACAGGATGAAACGCTGTATCTTGAGGTTGCCAAGCGTCTGAAAACGGAGGAAACGCTGTGGGCGGCAGTCTGCCCGACATCCAGAAACTACTATGTCAATAGAGAAAATAATGCCCATTCTGCGTTTGTTTTTACTGAGAAGTCCTATTTTGAGGAATTCCAGGACTATATGCAGAAGCAGGGGATTGTGCTGGAGGCTGTCGAAAATCAGCCGAAACACCGTATCATGATGATTGCAGACCTGTACCGGAGCGGCTTCAGTATGCTCCTTGTCAATAATGGTCACCATCAGCTCGGAGTCCATCTGCGCGATATTGCCGAGAATTCCTCCGCTGTTTCGCACGAGGATTCCTCAGCAAAGCTTATCACAAATCCATCCTTTGTGCGCGCTGCGAATTATTTCTACCAGTCCCTGCACGCCGGCAAGCCCGACCGGAACTGCCAGATTGCGATGTTCCGTGAGCTGTACGAAGCAAAATTCATCATGCCCGTCGATGTTCACAAAGAGAATATCAATGGTAATAAGGCAGAAATCCGCCCCGGTCAGGAGATCGGCTATCCGATGGTAACAAATGCCGACAAGACGGAACATTATTTTCCGTTCTTCAGCGACTTCCATGAACTGCGCCGGTTTGATCCTGATCATAAGTTCCGTTCCATCACGGTAGGCTTCACCGAGCTGTGCCGGTTTGCCGGCTCTGCAAACGGCATTGTCATTAACCCCATCGGCTGTAACCTTCGCATGGATACTGAGCTTCTGCACGCAGTAGAGCAGGTGGTGGAT
Organism: Oscillospiraceae bacterium; assembly: GCA_045544975.1. Taxonomy (GTDB): domain Bacteria; phylum Bacillota; class Clostridia; order Oscillospirales; family Ruminococcaceae; genus UBA3855. The sequence goes on from JAZQAA010000243.1 coordinate 3,251, forward strand.
GGCTCCATTTCCATGGATGCTCCCCAGAAAGCCAAGGCTTCCATCCGCTTCTCGGATCCGGAATCCATCCCCGATGGGATGCTGGAGGGAATCACTTCCTGCGTCAAGGAGAATTCCTCTGTGAAGTCTGTGTACATTAAGCTTGTTTCCAAAAATGAGACAACCCGTCCGAACTACATGATCATCCTCGATACGGCGGAATTCAGCGATGAACTTTGCCTTGTGATCGCTCAGGCAGTCATGCCGCACACAGGGGGGCTGAATGTAGAATTTGCAGATGCCAAAACTCCTGCAATTCAGAAAGCCATTGCTTCCACAAAGCCCATTTATAAGCGCCGACGGTTCGGTATATTTTAAATCGAAGAGTCCTGTCTTTTGTAAAAAGGCAGGATTTTTTATAGAGGGGTTACAGGGGACGGCGTCAGCTCGTCCTCTGGCGGGTTGAGGGGCGGTAGCCCCTCTCCAATCCCCTCCTCCCTCTGGGAGGGGGACAGGGGGTGGGTAATAATTATCTTTTTTACCTGAAACTATTGTCATTTTCCTCAAAATATGGTATGATAGAAGTGATATCTATTTTTGAATTGAGGTGAGCAGAATGGGGGAACCCTTTGTTTTTAAAGTGAACCTTGGGGGAATGATTGATATTCTCGCCAATCACCTGTACAGCAGTCCCGATGTATTTGTCCGTGAGCTTCTGCAGAACGGTACGGATGCCATCAGCGGACGCAAAAAAACGGATCCTGATTTTCAGGACGGAAAGATTACGATCACGGTTGTTCCCGGCGAATCCCTCACATTTTCCGATAATGGATCGGGTCTGACAAAGGAAGAAATTCACCAGTTCCTCGCAGTGATCGGACAATCCTCCAAGCGCGATCTGCAGACCGGCAAAATCCTCGAGGATTATATCGGACGCTTCGGCATTGGTATGCTGTCCTGCTTTATGGTAACGGATGAAATCGTTCTTTCCACAAGATCCTGCAAGGACGAGGCGCACGCGCATCTTTTCCACGGCAAGCCCGACGGAACCTACTATATTGAGGAAATCTCCGATCCGATTCCGATCGGCACACAAATCCGTATTCGAGCCAAAAAAGGCTGCGAGCATTATTTCTATGAAGAAAAGCTTACGGAGCTTGTCAGATACTATGGTCTGCCCCTCCCTTTCCCCGTAATGATGCAGGGGACGGAAGGGGAGAGGCGCATCAATACATGGTTCCAGATGTCCGGCAGAAATCCCCATGAGAGCGTCATGAAGCTTGGTGAGGAATTATTCGGCACGGAGTTCCTTGACTACATACCTCTGGAATCGAAATCCGGCTTATTCAGCGGCGTTGCCTATATCATGCCGTATGCCGTTGCCAAAAGCGCCAAGAACAACCACCGGATTTACCTGAAGAATATGCTTCTCACGGAGGATGGTACAGCGATTATGCCAAGCTGATCGTTCTTAAGTCGGAGGCCAAGCGGTCTTAGGAAGACAACAATGGGCACCAACCCCTTGGCTCACAGAACGACATGGCTACGATCCGACTTATGCCGTTGCCAAAAGCGCCAAGAACAACCACCGGATTTACCTGAAGAATATGCTTCTCACGGAGGATGGTACAGCGATTATGCCAAGCTGAT
>JAZQAA010000244.1:0-5801 GCA_045544975.1 Oscillospiraceae bacterium
TGTACCTTCTTGAGGGCTTCTGCCTCAACCCGCAGTGCTTCTGCTGCTTTCAGCTTTTCCTGCAGAGCTTCTTCCTTCTTCTCGAGGCTGTCCATCTTCTTGTCGAGATTTTCTTCCTTCTGATGGACACGGCGCTCCTGCTTGGAAACCTCACTGCGGCGGTCACGGATTTCCTTTTCCGCATCCTGACGCAGCTTGTAGATTTCGTCCTTTGCTTCAACCAGTGCTTCTTTTTTCTTGCTTTCGGCTTTCTTATGCGCATCATCCAGAACACGCTTTGCATCCGCAATCTTGCGCTCTGCTTCCTGAACCTTTGCCTTGGCTTCCTGTTCAGCAGAACCCAGTACTGCTTCAGCTTCCTGTTTGCGATGTGCTATGCCCTTTTCGAATGCCTTCTGATTGTTGATTTTCATCAACACAAGCAGCACCACAACAGCAGCAGCCAGCAGAACAACAAGTACAATCAGTGGTATGATCAACTTATCCATACTGTGCATTACCTCCTTATTTTAGTAAAGTTCAATTTATTGTACGTAAACTTTACGCAGGCGGTAAATGCCGCTTCTTCATGTATTCATTTTTCAATTTGTGATAAAGGAACTGGATCCTTGTAGAAAATAAGGGAACTCCCTTACTATAAATATAAGGCTGTATCGTCCAAACCGCAAAAGGGCATTGCGGCTCAAAAAAAGTAATGAATGATATAAAGTACAGAGTTCCTTTCCCAGAACTCCTTTAAGCTGCAATTACTGCTGCGTGATCCGGTACCGGTTATTCCGTCCGGATGTAAACCTTCCCCGAACAGGGCAGGTAGTTACTCAAATATCATACAACAATATAATTGTAACTTTTTTTTACAGTTTTGTCAAGGGGTATCCCAAAAAAACTTTCAGGCAGCTGTGCGCAATCCGGAAATCATGTTAATTGTTCACGGCGGAAATACATCTGAGCGCATCCTGCGGACAAAACTCATGTCAAAATTCACATGAGAGAATGCAATTTAAACTTGATTTCCGTATGTTTCTACAAAAATATTTGGAAAGGTGCAGGATTTACTTGCAAAAAGGGCAGTATTACGGTATAATAGAATGGAAGACAACAGGCGTTGAATGTCCTGTCGAAATATAGTACCAAGGAGACGATGAATCATGGAACTGACATCCTACAGCAAGGCGGAGCTTTCCGCATTTTATGAAGCCTGCAAGGCAGAATACGCAGCCTATCAGGCACAGAATCTGAAGCTCGATATGTCCCGCGGCAAGCCCTCTCCGAAGCAGCTTGATCTGAGTGCAGGTCTGCTCGACTGCATCACCGAGGCTGACCTCATGGGTACCGCAGGGGATTACCGCAACTACGGTATTCTCGATGGTATTCCGGAGGCAAAGGCACTTTTTGCACCGATGCTGGGCGTTGCACCGGAGGAGATTTTTGTATTCGGCAATGCTTCCCTGCAGGCAATGTACATGGCAGTGAGCAATGCCTATTCCCACGGTATTATGGGCAATACCCCGTGGAGCCGCCAGGAGGGCGTGAAGTTCCTCTGTCCTGTCCCCGGCTATGACAGACATTTCAAGATTACAGAATACTTTGGCATTGAGATGATCAACATCCCCATGACTGAGGATGGCCCCGACATGGATATGGTAGAACGCCTGGTGGCTGAGGATGCCGGCATCAAGGGTATCTGGTGCGTACCGCAGTATGCAAATCCTTCCGGCATCAGCTACAGCGACGAGGTCGTACGCCGTATGGCAGCGCTCAAGCCCGCTGCACCGGATTTCCGTATTTTCTGGGATAACGCTTACTGCATCCATCATCTGGATGATGAGCCGAAGATGATTCTTCCCATTCTTGAGGAAGCAAAGAAGTGCGGCAACGAGGATATCGTATATCTGTTTGCTTCCACCGCAAAGGTGACCTACGCAGGTGCAGGTGTTGCTGTAATGGCAGCAAGCAAGGCAAATCTTGCGGATCTCTCCAAGGCACTGACTGTATTCACCATCAGCTTTGACAAGATCAACCAGATGCGCCATGTCAAGTACTTCGACGGCAAGTTCGAAAATATCATGGAGCACATGAAGAAGCAGGCTGCGCTGATTGCACCGAAGTTCGAGGTAGTGCTGAATACTCTGAACCGTGAGATCAGACCGCTGGGAATCGGCAGCTGGACGGAGCCGAAGGGCGGCTACTTCGTATCCTTCGATGCACCCAAGGGCTGCGCAAAGCGTATTGTTGCACTCTGCAAGGAGGCAGGCGTGGTGCTGACCGGTGCTGGTGCAGCATTCCCGTACGGTGTGGATCCGGAGGATCAGAACATCCGCATCGCGCCGACCTATCCCGAGGCAGATGAGCTGCAGACCGCGATGGATCTGTTTGTGCTCTGCGTAAAAATGGCTGCTGCAGAGAAGCTGCTGGCAGACTGATATCACAACTGTTATGATAAGAAAATGTGGAGTACCATGATGGTACTGCGCATTTTTAGTACATTGTGCTGTTACTGGAACACTTCCGGATCCTCAGGGCTTCGCTGCACATCTCCGCCGCCTTCAAAGTCGGCGTGCTGATCGAGTCGGTCCATACTGCCTTCCAGAAAGCCCTTTTTGGTAATGACAATCAGAACTGTCCGGAAAAGACAGGAAATGTCAAACAAGAACGAAACCTTGTGAATGTATTCCATATCATAGGCTGCCTTTTCCGCGTCCGTCAGCGTATTTCTGCCGTTGACCTGTGCCCAGCCGGTCAGACCGGGACGGAAAACCTCAAGCCCGGCTTCTGCGCGCGCTTCGAGAAGAAGGGTTTCCTTGGCAAGAATGGGTCTGGGACCTACCCAGCTCATGTCACCGCGGATGATATTAAAAATCTGCGGCAGCTCATCAAGGCTGGAACGCCGAAGAAATCTGCCGATTCTGGTAACACGCTTTTCGTATTCTTCAGCACTGAAAAGATTGCTGGGGATGTGCTTGGGGGTAGAGGAGTCCATTGTACGGAATTTATAAATTTTAAATCTTGTGCCATTGCGGCCGACTCTTGTCTGGCGGAAAATAATCCTTCCCTTCGGATCATCTAGTTTCACTGCTGCAGCAATGATCAGCATGGGAAGTGCCAGGATCAGAAGTGCGATGATTCCGAGAATCAAATCCAGTACTCGCTTGCATCCACGAGTATACATAACATTCCTCCTGCATCGTAGTGGTGTAAAGCTGGAATGTAGCAATACATACCTAATATTCTAATTATACACCATTTTGTCGAAAGAAACAATATACCAATACACCAAAAGTCAACGGGATAATTCAGTTATTTTGCATAAACCCCAAATCTGCTTAACGCGCTGCGGTCTTCTGGAAACAAAACACCCTCGCTCAGCGAGCGAGGGTGTTTTGCCATGATATAGGGATTATAGGGATTTATAATTAACGCTGGGGAACGTTAATTACCATAAGTGCTTCTCCTTAAGGAGTGATTTAAGTATACTCTTCTTGTGTGACAAAATCATGAAAACCATTTGAAAGTTCCGGAACATATTGGTGAAAAACGGCGCACCGAAGGAATGAAAAAAGCATAAATCCCTCGCAAGGGAGGGATTTATGCCATGATATAGGGATTATTGGGGATTTTATAATAATGTTGGGGTAAGAACATTATTATCAGAATATGTTCTGTGGAAAAGGCTGCGGTACCTTTTCTCAGTACAATGAGTATATCATTTTATTGTGTTGATAAAATGATGGAATTGTGATAGAATCGTGAAAACATTATCTTCATCAGGAGGGGTGCTTGATAATGAACCAGAATACGGAACCTTCACCAAGCTTGCTGTGCACACCGTAGTGGAAACCGTGGAGCTTGAGAATGGCTTTGACAATAGAAAGACCGAGTCCGGTTCCGACGACTTCGCGATGATGGTGGTTACTCCTGTAATATTTGTCGAAAATGCGTTTGATTTTATCCTCAGGAATACCTGCTCCGGTATCCTGCACCTCAATCCGGACACCCTCCGAGGTATTGATCTGGCGGACATAGATCTGCTTGTCATCACCGGTGTAGTTGATGGCATTATTGATGAGATTGCAGATCACGCGTTCAATTTTTCCGGGGTCACAGGTTACCATGACGGAATCGTCCGGTGCAAAGTGAATGTGATACCCCATCTTTTCGGAAACTCCCTTATACCGTGCAATGATGTCCGTCATACGCTGCGTAATATCAAAGGTCTCCGGCTCGAGCTGCTGGCTTCCATTTTCGAGCTTCGACAGATCAAGGATATCGTTGACAAGCATGGTCAGGCGATCCGTCTCTTCGATGATGATCTGCAGGTGGGCTTCGCGTTTGACAGGGTTATCACCGGACAGATCGCGGATCATTTCTGCATATGCCTTGAGCATGGTGAGCGGGGTGCGAAGGTCATGGGAGACATTGGCGAGCAGATCCCGCTGTAAGGCATCTACACGCGATATCTCGCGTTCGGCGTAGGTCAGTGTTCTGGCAAGCTCATCCACCTCACGATAGCTGCCGCCTTCGAAACGGGTGTTGAAATCCCCGTGAGCAAGGCGTTTGGCGGATCTGGTGATCCTGTCGATCGGGTCGGCAAGGCGTTTGGAAAGATAAAAGGAAATCAGGACGCCGATCACAAGGAGCAGAACCGTAATCAGCATGAGCAGATCTTTCACAATGCCGACAGCAGAGCCGATCGGTTCAAGGGGTGTGTTGAGGAAAAGATACCCTTCCGTTCCGTTTTCGGAGCGGATGGTTGTGCCCAGCACCAGCATTTTCGTGCCAAGTTCTTCATTATAGGGCGCCCAGTAAAGGGTACCGTTCTCACTGGCTTTCAGTTCATTGAGGAGATAGAACAGCGAGCTGTTCCATCCATGAATCAGGCAATTGCCGCTCATGACATCGCGCTCAACCAGAATTCTGCCGTTTTCGTCAATGATGTCAATGCAGACCTGATTGCTGATCGCAAGATTGGTCAGGTAACTTCCGAACTGCGGTGAGCTGCTGTTTTCCAGAATGGAAACGGCGATATTCTGTGTTTGACGGATTTTGGAATTGTAGTAATACCGTTCCAGCAGTACGACTTCAAAAAACCAGAGCAGTACAAATACAATAACTGTGAACAGAATAAAAGACGAGCACAGCCTGGCGCGAAGCGAAATCCGGCGTTCCAGAATCCGGAACAGCTGCTTAACCTTCTGCATCTGCTTCAAATTTATAGCCCATGCCGCGGAGTGTAACGATGAACTTCCGGTACTCGCCCAGGCTGTTGCGCAGCATCTTGATGTGCGTATCCACTGTGCGGTCATCACCGAAGAAATCGTAACCCCATGCGGCTACCAGAAGCTTGTCACGGGTTAATGCAAGGTTGATATTGCGTACCAGATAGAACAGGAGGTCGTACTCCTTGGGGGTCATGGAAGCCTTCTGTCCATTGACATAGACCTCACGGCCGGCAAGGTCGATTTCCAGTCCCTCGAATTTCATGCGGTTCTGCTGAGCCGGAGAAGCTGCCTGTCCGCGCTTGAGAACTGCTTTTACGCGTGCCATCAGCTCCTTGGGGCTGAAGGGCTTGACCACATAGTCGTCCACCCCGATCTCGAACCCATGGATCCGGTCGTATTCCTCGCCTCGGGCACTGAGCATGATGACCGGAATGTTCCGCTCCTTCCGGATTTCCCGCACGGCGGAAAACCCGTCCAGCTCCGGCATCATGACGTCCATGATAATGAGATCATACGCCCTTGCCCGGCACTTCTCGATGGCCTGCATCCCGTTCTCCGCTTCCTCCGCGTTGTATCCTTCAA
>JAZQAA010000245.1:0-9548 GCA_045544975.1 Oscillospiraceae bacterium
AGAATAGATCTGTACCCCCCTCATAATCGTAGGCTTCAAAAGCATAGGCAGCCGCTTCCTCATAAAGACCGCTGTCATAGAGCCGCTTGGCGATTTCATAACTGCATTCCTTCACGCGCTCCTGTGCGTCCTCATAATCGCGAAGCTCCTCAAAAGCTTCCAGTGCTTCATAGTGACTGCCCTCCTCGAGCTGTTGCTCTGCAAAGGCATAGCTGCATTCCAAGGATCGCTCCTGCGCATCCTCATAGTCACCCAGCTTGTCAAACAGCTTCTGCGCCTTTTCAAATTTCTCGTCATCGAAGTATGCTTCCGCTCTTCCATAGTCGCAGGCAAGGATCATTTCTTCCGCATCCTTGTAGCCATCCATTTCCTCAAAAGCCGATTTCGCCTTCTGGAATTCCTCATCCTCATAGAGTGCAACCGCTTCCTTGTACTGCATTTCCGGAAGGATCACATAATTCCCCAGTGCCCAGCCGCCGCCTCCGAGAAGCACGGCACCAGCAGTAATTGCTCCGATAAGAAGCCCCTTCTTTTTTTCATGACTCATTTGGAGTCCCCCTTTACACATGGATTATTATAAGATAATCCTATCATAAAACTGTCTTTTTGTCAATCTTTTGTGTAATGCAGCATGATTCAACATTTTCTTTGAAAAAATTGGTGGAACCTCTTGCAAAATTTCTTCATTTGTATTATAATAGAAGATAGTGTGAATTGACAGAATACGCCCTGATCGTGCAGGGCACAGAAAGAGGTTTTCTATGTTTTACAACAATATACTGGAAGCCATCGGCAATACACCGCTGGTTCGGCTGCGCAATATGGTTCCGGAGGACGCAGCGCAGGTGCTTGTTAAATTCGAAGGACTGAATGTGGGCGGTTCCATCAAGACCAGAACTGCCTTTAATATGATCTCCGATGCTGAGGAAAAGGGCTTAATCAACGAGAATACCATCATTGTTGAGCCGACCAGCGGCAATCAGGGGATTGGTCTTGCGCTCATCGGCGCAGTGAAGGGTTATCCGACTATCATCATTATGCCGGACTCTGTCAGCGAAGAACGCCGCAAGCTCGTTTGTCATTATGGAGCCAAGGTGATTCTCGTACATGATGACGGCGATATCGGCAAGTGCATTGAGGAATGTCTCCAGACAGCATTGCGGATGCAGAAGAAGAACCCGAATATCTTCATTCCCCAGCAGTTTGAGAATCCCGCCAATCCTCAGGTGCACCGTTCCCATACCGGTAAGGAAATTCTTGCACAGGTGGACGGACCCATTCACGGCTTCTGTGCAGGTATCGGTACCGGCGGTACTATCACCGGTATCGGTGAGACGCTTCGTGCGGCAAATCCCGATATGGAAATCTGGGCAGTGGAGCCGGAGAATGCAGCCATTCTGTCCGGCGGTAATATCGGTACCCATCTCCAGATGGGCATCGGCGATGGTCTGATCCCGGCGATTCTGAATACGAAAATTTACAGTGATATTTATATTGTCACGGACGAAGAGGCAATCCGCACTTCCCGTGCACTGGCACGCAAGGAAGGACTGATGTGCGGTATTTCCGCCGGAACAAATGTGGCGGCCGCCATTGCGCTTGCAAAGAAGCTTGGAAAGGGTAAGACAGTTGTGACTGTTCTTCCTGACACGGCTGAGCGCTACTTCAGTACGCCGCTGTTTTCCGACGAAATTGATGTCTGTACGGAAGATTCTGCTGTTAAATGATCTTATGACTCCCTGTGATGCTTCACAGGGAGTTTTCTTTTATTAAAAAACAGAGTTGTACTACTATTCACACAGTGTTGTGTCGGAACATTTCTGGAATTGCATGGGATTTGTCCATTCTTGGTTGACAAACTGCGCTAATTGCGGTACAATAAAAAGAGAAAAACGAAAGCCGGACGGCGTAAAGAATGAGGAGATCCCATGTCCGAACTGATTACAAAACTGAGAAATGACCGGAATCTGACCGATGCGGAACTGAAAAGGCTGCTTGAAACAAATGCCTATGACCCTGAACTTCGTGAAGCAGCGGATGCTGTGCGGCAGGAACACTATGGCAGAGCCGTGTATATCCGCGGTCTGATTGAATTTACAAATTACTGCAAGAACAACTGCCTCTACTGCGGCATTCGCCGTGACAACTGTGGAGCGGAACGCTATCGGCTCACGCCGGAGCAGATCCTTGCCTGCTGCCATGACGGCTATGCACTTGGCTACCGTACCTTTGTGCTGCAGGGAGGGGAGGATCCGTATTTCACGGACGAACGGCTTTGCAGCATTGTTGCAGCCATTCGCGAAAGCTTCCCGGACTGTGCGATTACACTTTCCGTTGGTGAAAAATCTTTTGAGAGCTATGAGGCCTATTTCCGTGCAGGTGCGAATCGTTTCCTTTTGCGGCATGAAACGGCGGTGCCGGAGCATTACAGCCAGCTCCATCCACAGGAACTGACCTTTGCACAGAGAAAGCGCTGTCTCTTTGATCTGAAGAAAATCGGATATCAGGTGGGTGCCGGATTCATGGTGGGCAGCCCATTCCAGACAACGGAATGCCTGATTGCCGATCTGCGGTTCCTGCAGGAGCTGAAGCCCGATATGATCGGCATAGGCCCCTTCCTTTCCCATAAGGATACCCCCTTCCGGGACTGCGGTAATGGCAGTCTTTCACTGACTCTCCGTTTGCTTGGAATACTGCGCCTTATGTTTCCAAAGGTGCTGCTGCCGGCAACGACAGCCCTTGGTACACTGCATCCTGATGGCAGAATCATGGGTCTGAAGACGGGTGCGAATGTTGTGATGCCGAACCTGTCGCCGCCCGATGTGCGGAAGCTCTATACACTCTATGATAATAAAATCTTCAGTGGTGCAGAATCTGCGCAGAGTCTGCTCGAACTGCAATCCCTTGTCACTGCTGCGGGCTATGAGATTTTCACAGACCGCGGTGATGCCAAAACGAAGGAATAACTGTAAAAAATCCGCAGAGAAGCAATATGCACTCCTCTGCGGATTCTGTATTATTCCTGATTATGATGAATGCGCTCGATTTCCTCTTCACGGTTCCAGAGAAAACTGATGTGTGCTTCTGTTCCGCATCGGATGCGATGCAGGTTTTCGATGTGTTTATAGATGATGATCACCGCTGCCGACAGCAACACCAGTGCGCCTGCAAGATTCTGCTCCAGATAGCCATAGATGAGGGGAAATACCACTGCACCGCCCATCGTGATAAAGCAGACATAGTCGCAGAGCTTTGCAACCAGAAGCGCAATAGCAAACAGCAAGAGAAACACCTTCCAGTCGTATGCAAGGACAACACCGCCCAGACAAGCCAGTCCCTTGCCGCCCCGGAAACCCATCTGAATTGGGAAAATATGCCCAAGAATACAGGATGTTGCTGCCAATGACCATGCAAGCTTGTATTTCGGAAAGAGGGAAACAACAATTTTGACAGCAATGATTGCCTTGAGTATATCAAAGATTGCGCTGATTGCGCCGATACCCTTGCCCATGGTGATGACCGCGTTGGACGCACCGGCATTGCCGGATCCGCTTTCTCTTATATCAAAACCTTTGATTTTTCCGGCAATATAAGCGGGGTTGATACAACCGCATAAATATCCGATGAAAGCACTGCATAAGCCTTCCATAATACTTCCTCCTGCATCAATGAATACACTGAAAAAAATACAGCGAATAGCCGTACTTTCGACCACTTCTCCAATGATCCCAATCATGCAGCGGAACCCCCTATTCCGTAAGATTATTGTAACACAACTGACAAATCTTGTCAAGAGCGCGGCAGTGCTTCATAAGTAAGAATATGCAACTCCAAGCGGCGATATGCAGGATATTGGAAATTGGGACTTGACAAAACGGCATAACTATGCTATAATATTTTTTGTTGCCGGTGTGTCGGAATGGCAGACGAGACAGACTCAAAATCTGTTGTCCGCAAGGGCGTGTGGGTTCGAGTCCCACCACCGGCACCAGAAAGCGCCCCTGTACATCTGTACAGGGGCGTCGTTAATATGAAGAGAGAAAGCAAGGAGGCAATCCCATGAATAAAAAGGATTTAGCAGAGCTGAAAAAGCATTTTTCCCAGTCCGATGATCTGCTTGTACTTAGAAGAGTATCCACAACTTTCATTGATTCAGAAAAGGAGCAGCGCTGTCACAGCGTGCGAAGCTACCCGGAGATTCCGGATGAGGAGATCAGCTGCATTTACCAGACGCTTGCCAAGGTGCTGCGCGGCACGCTCGGCAAGGCACTGATTGAATACCCCTTCCCCAATGAGATGTATGAGGACGATAAGAGCCAGAATCTTCTCTGGACGGTGCTTGAAAACGGTCTGGAGCATGAGGAATCCCTCCAGAAGCTCATTGACCATGTCAAGGAAAATATGGTCTATGCTATGCCGTATGCTTTGTTCATCGCGGAATGTGTGTATACCGTTTTTGAGAAAACTAAAAATGACGAAACCAATAAGCATGACAGCCATGAATACCGTTTCCTGCTCTGTGCCATTTGTCCGGTGGAAGCGCGTGTGGATGGTCTGATCTATGACGAGGAGAGCAACAATATTGTCCGTAAGACAGAATATGACCGCATTGTGGCAGAAGCCCCCACGGATGGCTTCCTTTTCCCAACCTTTACAGGAAGAGGTCCCGATGTGAACCATGTCATGTACTATACCAAGAAGCCGAAGGATCCCAATGTTTCTGTGGTAGAAGAGGTGCTCGGCTGTCACTTTACCCTCTCTGCGCAGGAGGAGAAGGAAACCTTCCGTGCCGTGCTCGATAAGGCAGTCGGTGAGGAGCTGAACCTGCAGGTGATCGCAAGTGTCAACGAGAAGATTCAGGACTATGCCAAGAGCTTTAAGGACGAACCGGAGCCGCCCGTTGTTAGTGATATCATGATGCGGGATATTCTGCTCGATTCCGGTGTGACGCAGGACCGTGCGGAGGCTGCGCAGCAGCTCTACCGTGAGACGGCTGATGGTAATTATTTCACTGCCTCGAATCTCACAGAAAGCAGGACGACGCTTTCTTCCAGCGGTGTAACCGTCAGCATCAGCGGTGATGCGACGGATAAGATCACAACCCGTCAGATCGACGGAAGAAAATTCCTCATGATCAGTCTGGATGATCCGGAAGTCACCGTGAACGGCTTCCAGATGAAGATTCAGTAATGACGCTTCGCGGGGCGCGCAGTCCTGCTCAGGATAATTTGAAGAGATCCAAAAGTTCCGGCTGAAAATTGCCGGAACTTTTTTCAGAAAATCATCAAAACTACTGGACAAACCTTCTTAGATGTGTTATAATATATAAGATGAATCCTTTAAGTTGGTCCCGTGAGGCCGACAAGGCGTCAGATTGCGAATGAAATACACTTGATATGTGCATAATTCCAGGCGAAAAGGGGAAAGCTGCACATATTTACTGGAAACGCTTATCTGTCAGCCGATGGATGGGCGTTATTTTTATGCAGTGATGCCCGGATTGGAGGTAGAGCCATGGAAGAAAAGAACATCATTATGGATGAGAATGCTGTGGGGCGGGCAATTGCCCGGATTACCTATGAAATTCTGGAACGCAATAAGGGTGCACAGACACTTTGCATTGTCGGAATTCTCTCGCGGGGCGTCTCGCTTGCAAAGCGCATCAGCGCGAAAATTCAGGAACTTGAGGGCGTAGCAGTACCCTGCGGTGTACTGGACATCACACCCTACCGCGATGATCTTTCCCTTGATGCGGATTATGCAGAGAAAACAGATATCTCCTTTTCGCTGACAGACCGCAATGTTGTCATTTGTGACGATGTGCTTTATACTGGAAGAAGCAGCCGTGCCGCAATTGAAGCTGTGATCCAGCGCGGCAGACCCAAGTCCATTCAGCTTGCAGTGCTGGTGGACAGAGGACACAGAGAACTTCCCATCCGACCGGATTATGTGGGGAAGAATGTCCCCACCTCAAGAAGCGAGAAGGTGCGCGTTCATGTCCGTGAACTGGATGGGGATGACAGTGTGAGCATTTATTTACCGGATGAATCCGGTATGGAAACGGAGTGATAATCATGAAAATTCTGATTAAAGAAGTCCATGCAGTGGATATCGGGCTTGATGAAGTGACGGATATTCTGATTGCAGATGGCAGAATCGCCAAGATGGGGCAGAATCTCCATGAGCCGGTTGATCGTGTGATCGACGGAACGGAGCTGACTGCATTCCCGGGACTGTTCGATATGCATGTGCATTTCCGCGATCCCGGACAGACCCAGAAGGAGGATATCCTCACTGGCTGTAAGGCAGCGCTTGCCGGCGGTGTGACCGGTGTGCTGTGTATGCCGAATACCGTTCCTCCGGCGGATTCTCCGGAGATCCTGCAGTACATGATTAATAAAGCTAAGAATACAGGCGTTTCCGTATATCCCGTCGGCTGTATTACAAAGGGAATGGCAGGCGGAGAACTGACGGATTTTGCAGCTCTCAAGGCAGCAGGTGCTGCAGCACTCTCCGATGACGGCAGACCTGTGAAGAATGCTGAGCTGATGCGGCAGGCACTCCTGAAGACGAAGGAAGAGGATATGCTCATTACCTCCCACTGTGAGGATCTGGACATTATCGCGGGCGGCATCATGCACAAGGGCAGCGTCAGCGAGGAACTGGGTGTCAAGGGTATGGACAGAGCCTCCGAGGACTACATCACAGCAAGAGAAATTGTTCTGGCATCTTCTGTGGGCGCGAGAGTCCATATCGCTCATGTCAGCACAAAGGGCAGTGTGGATATTATCCGTTCAGCAAAGGCGCTCGGTGTTCCGGTGACCTGCGAGACGGCACCGCACTATTTCATGTTTACGCACGAGAAACTGCGTTCCAGTAACGCCAATGACCGCATGAATCCGCCCCTGCGTGAGGAGGAGGATCGTCTTGCCATTGAGCAGGCTGTGCTTGACGGAACAATCGACTGCATTGTGACCGACCATGCGCCCCATACGCGGGAGGAAAAAACAAACTTTGAGCTTGCGCCGAACGGTATTGTCGGACTGGAAACCTCTCTGGCAGCGACGCTGACAGCGCTCTATCATACCGGAAAATGCAGCCTCCAGCAGATTGTAAAGTGGATGGCATCCGAGCCGAGAAGAATTCTTGGTCTGCCGCCGGAACGCTTGGAAGCAGGAATGCCTGCCAACCTCATTCTGGTGGATGTGAACCGTAAGTGGACAGTGGAGCCTGCAAAACTTTGCAGCAAATCCTCCAATACCGCATTCCGCGATATGGAACTGACAGGTAAAACCGTGATGACCATTACCGATGGTATCATCCGTTACGAAGTGACTAATAAAGCATAATTTTGAAAGGAGTTTTTATCATGGGATTTGACAGACTGATTGAAAAAATTAAGGAGACAGGAAATCCGTCCGTAGTAGGACTGGATCCGAAGCTTGAATATGTACCGGAGTTTCTGATTAAGAAGTTTCAGGAAGAGGACGGCTGGAGCCTGAGAGCGGCTTCCAAGGCGATCTATGCCTTCAACCAGGCAATCATTGACGAGATCTGTGACATCGTTCCGGCAATCAAGCCGCAGGCAGCGTATTACGAAATGTATGGCTATCATGGCGTAAAGACACTGGAGCGCACCATCCGCTATGCAAAGCTCAAGGGAATGTTCGTTATCACTGACGGTAAGCGCAATGACATTGGTGCTACCATGCAGGCGTATACCGCTGCGCATCTGGGAACCGTAAAGGTGGGCGAAAACGAGCTGGAACCGTTTGGTGCGGACGCACTGACCGTAAATGGTTACCTCGGTTCTGACGGCATCAATCCGCTGATGGAAGTGTGCAAGGCAAAGGACAAGGGCATTTTCGTGCTTGTTAAGACCTCCAATCCTTCCAGCGGCGAGCTGCAGGATCAGCTGATGGACGGTGAACCCCTCTATGCACGCATGGGCGATCTGTGCGAGAAGTGGGGTGCGGACACCATCGGTAAATATGGTTATTCTGCAGTGGGTGCTGTTGTTGGTGCAACCTATCCCGAGCAGCTTCGTGAGCTGAGAGCAAGACTGCCCCATACCTTCTTCCTTGTACCCGGCTACGGCGCACAGGGCGGCGGTGCAGAGGGCGTTGCTGCTGCATTTGATGAGAACGGTCTGGGTGGTATTGTGAATTCCTCCAGAGCGATTATGTGTGCATACCAGAAGGAAGGCTGCGATGAGCGAGATTTTGCAAAGGCAGCGAGAAGAGAAGCTCTGCGTATGCGTGATGATATTATGCAATTCGTGACAATGAAGTAATGGCTTCCCCCGATCGCTGTCTGCCGTTCTGACCAGAATCCGGTACGGCTGATCGGGGGATTACAGTGTATCCAGGAATTATACAGAGGCAAAGCATTCGCTTTGCAGGAAAGGATGTATCATATGGCAGTGATCAAAGACGGAATACCGGCATATCTGCTGCTTGCAGATGGTCAGGTATTTGAAGGAAGGAGCTTCGGTGCGCAGGGTACTGTGTTCGGCGAGGTAGTATTTACTACCGGAATGGTCGGCTATCAGGAAAATCTGACGGATCCGAGTTTCTATGGACAAATCGTGACACAGACATTTCCGTCCATCGGAAATTACGGCGTAAATGATGAGGATTCGGAATCGTCCGATTCCCATGTCAGCGGCTATGTTGTCCGTGAATGGTGCAATTCTCCGTCCAATTTCCGGATGAATGATACAATTGAGTCGTTTATGAAGGGACATAGCATCGTTGGTCTTTACAATATCGACACCCGTCGTCTGACAAAAACCATCCGTGAGAAGGGTGTTATGAATGGCGCCATTACAACGGAAAATCCCTATGAAAAGAAGGATGCACTGCTCGCACAGATCCAGGCATATTCCATTCATAATGCGGTGGCTTCTGTAACCTGCAGCGAGGTGCAGCGTTTTGTGCCCGAGGAGACAAAGTATCGCGTGGTTCTCTATGATTTTGGATGCAAGCGCTATCTTCGGAATGAACTCCTTGCACGCGGCTGTGAGGTGATAATGGTTCCTGCACAGACAACTGCACAGGAGATCCTTGCAATGCAGCCCGATGGCGTGGTGCTCTCCGATGGTCCTGGCGATCCTGCAGAAAACACAGAGATCATTGCAAATATCAGAGCGCTTGCAGAGAGCGGTATCCCTATGTTTGGTATCTGTCTCGGCCATCAGCTTCTGGCGCTTGCAATGGGAGGCAGAACGGAAAAGCTTCTCTATGGACACCGCGGTGCCAACCAGCCCGTCATTGATCTTACAAGCGGCAGAACCTATGTAACAACGCAGAATCATGGCTACACTGTTCTTTCCGACAGCATCCCTGCAGAGGTGGGCGAGATTTCCCATGTTAATGCCAATGACCGTACCTGCGAGGGTATTCGTTATAAAACCGTGAATGCGTTCGGTGTACAGTTCTATCCCGAAGCGCACGGAAGTGCGCAGGGAACGGTTTATCTGTTTGATGAACTGACAGAAAGAATGCAGAAGATGAAGGAGGAGAAAGTCGGGTCGTAGCCATGTCGTT
>JAZQAA010000246.1:0-3919 GCA_045544975.1 Oscillospiraceae bacterium
CCTTGGCAGTTTCCTTCTCGGCACCGCAGAAATTGTCACGGAACCACTTGAGGGACAGGCCTGCACCCTGGGTCACGCCCATGACGTGCCAACAGCCGGGAACTGCACAGCAGAAGGTATGCACTCTGCCGCCCTTATCAATCGTGATGCCGGAGGTATGTGCAAAGACAACACCGCTTGTACCGATGGTGGTGAATGCCTTACCGTCCTGTACAACACCTGTTCCAACAGCTGCGGCAGCATTGTCGCCTGCACCGCCGACTACGATGGTGCCGGGCTTCAGACCGCATCTTGCGGCTGCTTCCGCTGTCAGACCGCCGGTCACCTCAGGACTCTCGTAAACCTTTGCGAGCATGGACTTGTCAATATCGAGCTTCTCCAGTACCTCATCGGACCACTGACGCTTCGGGATATCAAGCAGCTGCATACCGGAAGCATCGGAAACCTCGGTTGCAAATTCGCCGGTCAGACAGAAACGCACATAGTCCTTCGGGAGAAGGATATGACGGCACTTCTCGTAATTCTCCGGTTCATTGTTGCGCACCCAGAGGATCTTGGATGCGGTAAAGCCCGTGAGGGCGGGGTTTGCGGTGATTTCGATCAGACGCTCTGCGCCGACTCTTTCGGTGATCTCCTCGCATTCCTTTGCGGTTCTCTGGTCGCACCAGATAATGGAATTGCGGATGATATTGCAGTCCTTGTCGAGCATCACAAGACCGTGCATCTGACCGGACAGACCGATGCCCTTTACCTCATCTGCGGACACGCCGCTCTTGTCCATAACAGCCTTGATGGTGGTGAAAGCAGCCTCACGCCAGTCTGCAGGATCCTGCTCTGCGTAGCCGTTTTTCGGCTGGTACATGGGATACTCGACAGTATGGGAAGCGATGACCTTTCCCATTTCATCAAACAATACAGTCTTGGTACCGCTGGTACCAAGATCCACACCAATAACATATGCCATAATTTTACACTCCATTCTGTGTTTCTCGTTGCCCCTTCTGCGTTTCAGGGCTTGCTTTTATTATACAATATTCCTCTAAAATTTGCAAGGTTTTTAGCAGGATTTACAAAAGATTTTTGCTGCGCCAGTCAATTTTTCATTTTTCATTTTCCGAAAAAAGAAAATATTTTATCGTTTTTCAATAAAAAACTCTTGACAAATGATAAACTCTGTGATATACTGGAAGCATAGTAAAAAACTGAAACGGAGGTTACCCTTATGTGGAACAAAACCAGATCATTGCAATTATCTATTCTTCTTGTCCGAGTGCTGTTCGTACTCATTCCAGCTCTCATGTGCTGTGTGCCGGTCATTACGCAGTGGTATGATGCGGTTTATGGAGAGGGCGTAGGCCTGCTGGATGGCGCGGTGGCAATTCCGCTTTCAATCTGCCTATATCTGGCAGCGGTCTGCGGACTGGTCTGCCTGTACGCCCTGCACAAGCTGCTTCTGAATCTCCGAAAGGACGAGGTTTTTACACACCGTAACTGCCAGTATCTTCGCATTATTTCTTGGTGCTGCCTGATGGCTGCAATTCCATTTGCGGTGTTCGGCATCTGGCGTTCCCTGAGCTTCATTGTTGCACTGGCTGCCGGCTTCTTCGGACTGATTCTCCGCGTGCTGAAAAATGTCTTTGACAAGGCCGTGGAGCTGCAGGAAGAAAACGACTACACAATCTGAGGAGGGATACCATGCCAATTATAGTCAATCTCGATGTGATGATGGCGAAGCGAAAGATCTCCTCCGGTGATCTTGCCAAAAAAATTTATATCACACCAGCCAATCTGTCCATCCTCAAAACCGGAAAAGCCAAGGCGATCCGCTTTTCCACGCTTGAAAAACTCTGCGAAGTGCTCGACTGCCAGCCGGGGGATATTCTGGAATGGAGGGATGAATCATGACTCAGCAATTCTATAGTCCCATCCTCGATGACAACACCCTGCCCGAAAAGCAGGAAAAATCCACACCCAAGACTTTCACAAAAGTGCAGCAGATTCTCTCCTACGTCTGCCTGTTGCTCGGATTTCTCTTCATACGCCTTTGCTGCTACAGAACAACCGGACTCCTGACCACGCTTCTCTTCTGGGCAATCACTGCCTTGAACCTCTGGTTTCTGCGGAAGAACGGTAAAAGATTCACAAGAGAACAGTGGATTCTTACAGGAATTACCTTCCTGTTCGGTGCTGTCTATACGATTACTGCAAACGGTTTCCTGAAATTTCTCACCACTGTATTTCTCATCATCATGGAAGCCTTCCTGTCCTACAGTGTCTGCCATCCGGAAAGGGATATATTTCGGTTTCTGCCCATTTCTCTGAATATTGCCGCCGCACAGGTGCCGTTTTCGGGCTTTAAAGAATGCCCGAAATCTGCAGTCAGCGTGCTGCGCGGCAAATCCACTGGCAGGAATCTGCTCTATGTGGCAGCCGGTCTGTTGATTGCAGTTCCCCTGACCTTCATTGTCGGCGGACTGCTTGCCTCTGCGGATGACAATATGGCACGCCTTATGTCCCGGATTCTGGAGCTTCCGCTCGATGGACTAAACCCACTGCTTCCGCATCTGTTCTTTGGCATTCTCTGCGGCTTCTGGCTCTTTGGTGCCATTTCCGGAAATCTGTCCGGCGATCGTCATCCAGAGGATGACGAATGCGAATCCAGCATTCATGCTCTGCGGTTTTTCCCAAATCCCATGGCATACACGGCAATTACACCGGTCTGCATTCTCTATATACTCTACTTTTTCTCGCAGATGGGGTACTTCCTCGGTGGATTTACAGGAACGCTTGCCGAGGGCTTTACCTATGCCGGCTATGCAAGACAGGGTTTTTTTGAGCTTTGTGCCATCTGCCTGATCAATGCCTTCCTGATTGGAATTCTTCGTTTCTGCACAAGAGATTCCATGCCAGAAAAGAACCTCCCGCTGAAGATCTACACACTCTTCCTGTGCATTGCATCCCTTGTACTGGCAGGTACTGCAATTGCAAAGATGCTTCTCTATATCGGGCAGTATGGAATGACACCCCTTCGAATCTATACAACATGGTTCATGCTGCTGCTGATCATTGGCTTTGTACTCGTCCTGATCCGGCAGTTGGGCCCCAAACTTGCCGTTTGCAGAATCGGCTTCTATGCATTCGTACTTCTGTTCGGACTGCTCTGCTTCTCCCGCCCGGATGCGTGGATGGTGAAATACAATGCAGAGATGTATCTTGCCGGAAATCTCGAAGAATTTGACGATTCCATTCTTTCCGATCTTTCCGACGATGCCCTCAGCGCATTGCTTCCCTATTCCGATGCAAAGCTGGACTGCCATGATCTGGATTCTTCCATTTCCTTTGCAATTGCAGAATACGAAGAAGATCCATTCAAGGCAATGAACCTCTCCGCATGGATGATCCTTCTGGAAGGAGGCAATGAATGAATCCCTTTCCCTTTTCCGATGATAACAAGCGATATCACACGCTGTACTATCACAACAAGCACAAATTCGGCGGCCGAATTTACAAAGCAGTTCTCAACGGCGGCTTTACCTGTCCGAATCTGGATGGAACGAAAGGTGTTTCCGGCTGCGCCTTCTGTGACGGCGGAAGCGGTGCCTTTACCCATCCCCTGCCGCTTCACGAGCAGCTCCGCCTTGAAATGGAACGCATCCGCAAACGCAATCCCGATGCCAAGGCAATTGCCTATTTTCAGGTACACACGAATACCTATGCGCCGGTTTCTTATCTGCGAAAGCTTTTCGAGGAAGCAATTGCATTTCCCGGTATCTGCGGTCTTTCCATCGGAACAAGACCGGACTGTCTGCCGAAGGAGGTTCTGGATTATCTCTCTGAACTGAACACGCGCACTTACCTGACAGTGGAGCCCGGTGTACAGACCATCCACGACAGAACTGCGCAGGATTTCGGACGGGGT
>JAZQAA010000247.1:0-12801 GCA_045544975.1 Oscillospiraceae bacterium
GGTTTACCTTGACAACCTGCGGATAGGTGATGTAGTAAGCACCGCCGCCCATCGCAACTGCAACATCCAGACCGCCTGCACCGATGGCGATCATACCGAAGTCGGATCGTAGCCATGTCGTTCTGTGAGCCAAGGAGTTGGTGCCCATTGTTGTCTTCCTAAGACCGCTTGGCCTCCGACTTGGTTTACCTTGACAACCTGCGGATAGGTGATGTAGTAAGCACCGCCGCCCATCGCAACTGCAACATCCAGACCGCCTGCACCGATGGCGATCATACCGATACCGCCGCCTGTGGGGGTGTGGCTGTCAGAGCCAATGAGGGTCTTGCCCGGAATGCCGTAGCGCTCCAGATGTACCTGATGGCAGATACCATTGCCGGGACGGGAGAAATGAATGCCATGCTTCTTGGCAACGGAGCCGATGAAACGGTGGTCGTCGGCATTCTCAAAGCCGTTCTGCAGGGTGTTGTGATCAATGTATGCCACGCTGCGCTCTGTGCGGACTCTCGGCACACCCATTGCCTCGAATTCCAGATACGCCATGGTACCGGTTGCATCCTGTGTCAGTGTCTGGTCGATACGGATACCGATTTCCTGACCCTTGACCGGCTCACCGTCAACCAGGTGCGCACGCAGGATCTTTTCAGTTAATGTCAAACCCATTGTAATCAATCCTTTCCAAATGATAGAATGCCGCTTCATTCATGTGACAAAAAACAGCAATCCACTATACTTTCTATTGTACTACAAATCCGCCTCTTTGTCAAGAATTTCACAAACATTTTGTGATAAACTGTTTTTCGTTATTTTGGGGGCGCGGTGAGTTGCCTCAGGCGGGGCACATTTCAGTAAGCTAAAGCCGGCTCCGCCGGCGGTCTCAGCAGAAAAAACAGCTATGCCCCCTTGCCGTAAGGCTTGGGGGCATGCGGTCAATTGATTCAGGTTCTATCCTGACAAGTTATCTTGCCAGCGCGGGCTCCGCGCCCCTTGCCGTAAGGCTTGGGGGTATGAGGTCAATTGATTCAGGTTCTATCCTGACAAGACATCTTGCCAGCGCGGGCTCCGCGCCCCTTGGCGTAAGCCTTGGGCGTATGTGGTCACTCTATTTACGCATTATCCTGACCAGATATCTCACCAGCGCGTGTTACGCGTCTCCGAAGGAGATTCCCAGCTCTCTTGCCGCCTGTACCTCCTGGCACTTGGGATCCACGAGCTTCTTCTTGCCGGCGATGTCGGCGAGCTTGTTGGCAGTGATTTTGCCGTCCACATAGGCAACCGTTCTGCCAAACTTCTCTTCCGCAATCAGCTTTGCAGCGTGTACGCCGAACTGGGTAGCAAGCATTCTGTCATACGCAGAGGGGGAACCGCCGCGCAGCATGTGACCCGGTACGCAGACACGAGCTTCGATACCGGTGCGCTCTTCGATTTCCTTTGCAATGCGATTTGTGGCATTGCCGTTCGCTGCACGGAGCTTCTCACGCTCCTTCTTCTTGAGTGCAGCCTCTTCCTGGCTGTAAACACCCTCAGCAACTGCCAGAATGGAGAAGGTCTTGCCCTTCTGTGCGCGCTTGACAACGGCACCGCAGACCTTTTCAATATCGTAGGGGATCTCCGGCAGCAGAATAATATCCGCGCCGCCGGCAATGCCGGAATACAGTGTCAGCCAGCCAGCCTTGTTGCCCATGATCTCGCATACGATGATGCGGGAATGGGAAGCTGCCGTGGTGTGCAGACGGTCGATCGCATCGGTTGCAATGTCCACAGCGGTGTGGAAACCGAAGGTCACATCCGTGCCGTAAATGTCGTTGTCAATGGTTTTGGGCAGGCCGATGACATTCAGACCCTCGTCTGCGAGAAGCTTGGAGGTCTTGTGGGTGCCGTTGCCGCCGAGCGTCAGGAGGCAGTCAAGCTTCTCACGCTTGTAGGTCTCCTTCATGTTCTTTACCTTGTCCACATTGTCGTCGCCGATGACGGTCATCATCTTGAACGGCTGGCGCTTTGTGCCGAGGATGGTGCCGCCCTGTGTCAGGATGCCGGAAAAATCAGAGGGCTGCATAACCTTCGTCAGACCGTGGATCAGTCCGTAGTAGCCGTTGGAAATGCCGACAATTTCCACATTGTCCTCGCCCATGCGCTCGTAGCAAGCCTTTGCAACGCCGCGGATGGTCGCATTCAGACCCGGACAGTCACCGCCGCTGGTCAGGATGCCGATTCGTTTTTTCATAGTGTATTCCTCCTTTTATCAGATCTGTCCGGTGTGCTGTGCAGCAGGGGGACACTGTCCCCCTGACCCCCTGCCAAAGGGATGTGATCCCTTTGAAATCCCAAGGCGATTTCTTTTTGCCCCATAAAGGAGCAAAAAGAAATCGTTAAGATTGCAAGAACCGCATTCTTGGACAAGGATTCAGGGAACAGTTTCACCTGTATCACAGAACACCACAACCGATATTATAAACCGATGGCATAGAGTACGGAAAACCAATGGAGGACGCTTCCTCCGACAACAAAAATATGCCAGATAGAGTGCATATACCGGATTTTCTTCTTGACATAGAAAATCACACCGAGGGAATAAAGCGCACCGCCTATCAACAGTGTAACCAGACTGAATTGGGGTATTCCTTCATACAGAGGTTTCACAGCCAGAATAATGCCCCATCCCATGACGATATAGCAGATCGTAGAGATCTTGCGGAATTTCTCAAGATTGATGGAAGAGAGCACAATTCCCAGCGCCGCCGCGCCCCAGATACACCCGAAAATCGTCCAGCCAAGCCATGCTGGCTTGATGCAGCAGAGCGTGAAGGGGGTGTAGGTTCCGGCGATCAGAAGGAAGATCGTGTTGTGGTCCAGAATCTGAAAGACCTTCTTGGCTACCGGCGGAACAAGGGCGTGATAGAGGGTGGACATGGTGTAGAGAATGATGAGCGATGCACCAAAGATGGAGGCAGAAACAACTTCCATTGCGCCGCCGTTGATGGCGCAGAACACAATCAGAATGACGCAGCCTGCAACGGAAAGCAGTGCGCCGACACCGTGCGTCACAGAATTGAAGATTTCCTCGCCGAATGTGTAATCCCTTTTTCGTTTTTTGGGTGCAGTATTGGTTTCGGTGGATTTGCTCATGATTTACCTCCCGTAAGTATTGAACTCCAGTCGCTTCTGGAATTCGATTGCCGGCATGGGTTTGCCGTACAGATAACCCTGAATATAGTCGCATCCCATGTTCTTGAGAATCTCAGCCTGTGCTTCCAGCTCAACGCCTTCGGCGATGGTTTCAATATTCATGGATTTTGCAATTTTAATAACGGCAGAAACAATTTCCTGTGCAACTGTATCCGTCTCAATCTCAATAATGAAGGAACGGTCAAGCTTGAGCAGCGTCAGTGGCAGAAGCTGGATGTAGCTCAGGGAAGAATAACCTGTGCCGAAGTCATCCATGGCAAGCTGAATGCCCATTTCGCGCAGTGCATTCATCTGCTGTACAGTGTAGTTGATGTCGCCGAGTGCAAGGCGTTCGGTCAGCTCCAGTTCCAGCCATTTTGCTTCCAGTCCTGTGCGGCAGAGTACATCCTTGATGGCTTCGCAGACATTTTTCTGGTAGAAGTCACCGGAAGCAAAATTGACGGACATCACAATGGGTGTCAGGCGGATTTTCTGCCAGATTGCATTCTGCTGGCAAGCCTCGCGCAGTACGAACTGGCTGATTTCAGAAATCAGTCCCGTGCGCTCTGCAATCGGAATGAATACATTGGGAGAAATCATCGTGCCATCGGGCTTGATCCAGCGGATCAGAGCCTCTGCACCAATGATCTTGCCGGTGTGCAGGCTCACCTTCGGCTGATAATACAGCTGCAGCTGCCGTTCAGCAATGGCATCGGCAAGCTCCTTTTCCATTTCGCCCTGGCTGACGATTTCCTGGTGCATATTGGCATCATAGCCCATAAGATAGGAAAGCTCACCCTTGCCCATGGCAAGTGCAAATTCAGCGTGCTCCAGTACATCTGTAAAGCTGCTGCCGTCGGAGGGGATTCTTGCAAAGCCGGCAGAGCAGCTCAGAGCCAGCGAAGCAAATTCGCCGGTTGTCAGATCCGCCATATCGCTGCGGATCCGGTCGATCGTCCGGACCGGAAGATCCTCATCTCCAAAATCCGTGTAATCATGCAGGACAAGCACAAAGTTGTCCGCACTCACTCTTGCGGCAAAGCCGCCATTGGAAGCGTATTTGCACAGGATATGTGCAAAATTCCGCAGAATCTTGTCACCGTTCTCATAACCGAAGGAATCGTTCACGATGTGGAAGCGGTCGATATCCAATACGATAATCCAGCAGAAGGTGCCCATTGTCTTGCAGATGCGGTAGGTTTCTTCACCATCGCGGATGAGCTTGTTGCGATTCGCAATTTCCGTAATTTCATCCAGGAACGCGAGGCGTTCAATGGTCATATCCTTTGCCTTTTCGCTTGTAATATCAATGAGTGCGCCGCCGATGATGGGAGCACCGTTGGAGCTTTTCAGATTTTCGTGGTAGTGGTAAGCATACCATGTGTAGGGCTTTCCAATCTCACTGCGGATACGCAGCTCCAGCAGGCAGGGCTTGCTTGAAGCGTCATCCGCTCTGGTGGTGCGGATTTTGTTGAGATAATCATCAAAGAGAATCCGGTCATCCGGATGCAGTTTCTTGCGGAAATCAAGGAATGTAATATGGTTGTCCGGTGTACCGAGGAATTCCTTGGCTTCATCGGAAACATAGTAGACATCGTGAATGCTCTCGCACAGGAGAATACCGATACCGGAGAGCTTCATCGAAAGTGCATAGCGGTTCTGGGAAACCGCAAGGTTCTGTGCGTAGGCTGTCAAGGACTGCTTGGCCTCCTCCAGCTCCGTGGTATCAAAGCCGATGGAGAAATACAGTGAAACATCCTTGCGGTTCTTCAGCAGAGAGGTGTTCCAGCTGAGGTAGCGCTTCGGGCCGTTCTCGGATTCCTGAATCGCGCTGTCATAGACCTTGCCGTCAAGTGCTTTTGCGGCGTTTCGGGAGTTCAGACCGATGCTGTGGAAGAAAGAGGTCAGCAGGACAGCGCTGTCCCCAGGATCTTCACTTTCGCTGATACCAAGGATCTCGTCCATCGCCTGATTGGTATAGAGTGTGGAGAGATCGCTTGCCCAGATGAGCGCCGGAACCTTGACGCTGCGCACCATGTTGCAGATGCGTTCAATGTCAACAGAGCTGTGCTGTGCCTGAAAATGACGGATCACAAGTGCAAGAATTCCGGTCAGAATCAGCAGTGCAAGCACATAGATGCGCAGTGCGACAATTGCAAATTGCGGATTCTGATTTACATAGAGAAGTACAAAAATGGATAGAATGGCATAGACCAGTTCAATCCATAGAATTTTATTTTTCTTCATGTCAGTTCACCAGCAGCATGGGGTCGGATGTGATTATGTAACATAACTATCAGGAGTATTCTGCTGCGAAAATACTCTCTTTTATTATACCTTTTTTTGCTGGAAAAGTCAATGGTAGGAGGCCGTATTTTTCATGAAATTCCTCATTCAAACAAAAACGCCGTTCTGGCGGCATAAACCGACAAAAACAGCGTAAAAAACAGATTGGATAGGGGGGTTACATTGCAAATTTTTCTCTTAATGTACAAACAAGACTTTCCGGCATCACACCGAGAATAATGGGCTTGACAACATAGGGAAGTGCTTGCGGCAGCAATCCCATGGAACGGAAGCCGCGGAAACGCAGAACCATTTCATCCACGCGATAGTGCATCGCGATATGTCTTTGCTTTCTGCCGTAATGATAGCAGTACAGATTTTCCTGCAGATTGGCACCCTGCATACCGTTGCTGTACATCCGCATGAACATCTCATAATCCTCAGTGCGGTGAGTCCATTTTGTGACAGCATAGCACATCTTTTCATTCAGGCAGGGGCTGCGGAACATAAGAGAGCCATGGATGAACGGGGAGTTGAACAGGAAATTCTTTTTATCCGGCATCGCGGGCATGGAGCGTTCGCCGAATATGCCTTCATGGGTATTGTAGAGGCTGCAATTGCTGCCCACAAAATCCACATCCGGATGGCTCAGGAGATAGCTCACCTGTTTTTCCAGACGTGTTGGCTCAGAAATATCGTCATCATCCTGCCGTGCAAGGAACTGTCCCTTTGCTTCCGCAATACAGCGGTTGAGCGTGCCAGCAAGATGCTGGTTGGTTTCGTTCTGCAGGATCCGGATCCGGCTGTCTTTTTCGGCGAACTCGGCAAGCCATTCCGAGGTGCCGTTATTTGATGCGTCATCACAGATAATGAATTCCAGATTTGTGTAAGTTTGCGAAAGAATGGAATTAATCGCCCGAACCAGAAGCTTCCGGTCGGCGTTGTACACACCCATAATGACAGAAATCAGTGGAGTTTCCATGCTATTCCCCCTTGTAATATTCGGAAAACTCGTGTCATTCCAATTGCTTGTGCCATTTTACTTATAGTTTCTTCCATTTGTTAATCATACATCGCAGGACATCCCAGGCGCGCAGTGAAATCCGGCGCAGCGGCTTCATCCGAAGGCGGCTGACTGCCAGCGTGCCATAGATCCAGAAAAGCTCGTGGGAGGGCTTATGGCCTTGGAGCTTGCGTACAATTCTGTGCAGAATCAGGTGTTCGCGCAGTGCACCCTCTGCCCCATATTGTACGAGTGTACTGGTGTAGGATTCTGTCACATCATCGCAGAACGGGAAATCACCAAAAGCGGCTGCTTCTTCCGCACTGGTGCGGTACATCAGACCTTGCAGGAGACTGCGGCTGATGCGGTGCATTTTCTCTTCCTGGAAATCAGAAAAGCGAATTCTCTGCGCGCATTCATGCGCGAACGAAGTGCAGACAGCGATCTGCGTTTCGATTTTCTTCGTGACAGCGTGTGAAGCGGCATTGGACTTGCAAACCGGAGCATATCGGTCCTCTTTCTCTTTCCGATACCCGATGGTCATGCCATGTGCAGCAGCACACATACACTCAAATACATTGTTGTTGAATTTTGTCAGAACACGGATGCTGCTCGAAGGTGAGAAGTACCAGGTCAAGTAGCTTCCGTCTTCCTTGGATTTCGGGTTTGCAAACATTCCGAAATAGAAGCCGGTCATGGGCGGCAATTCATCGGACAGCTGCCGCAGACTGCGCTGCATGGAACCTGTCCATCCGCTGTCCACGATGGCAAAGGGCGTTCCATCGAACAGCCCCTCCTGACGGAAATAACCGATGGCAGCATCATAGGCTGCTATGGAATTCTCATGCACGCACTCCCGGAACACATCGCAGCCGCGCAGTGCCTTGCAGAAATCCGCAAAGGCCGCTTCTGTCAGCGGGGTGTGCTCATTGCATTCGCGGTAGTCCAGCGTTTCATAAACGGCAAGCCTTTGCGCGTCAGTGAGCTGTGCACGATCCAATATATGGCGCCTTGTCAGATTGGTTCCGCGGTGCAGGAGCAGATCCATTGCCTCTTCGGGTGCAATCCTGTGATAGGAAGGCATCCGCAGTGCGGCGCGGGAGCAGTACAGATACCGCAGCTCCAGCGGAAGCTTGTGGGCTTTGACGATCTCTTCTGCAATGCGGAGCAGCACATAGCCGTCCCTTGCGAGAAAGTAGAGGCGTTTGAGCCCCATGGACTGTGCTTTTTGCAGCACGAACCATACATAGGAGAACAGAACGGGTGCAGTTACCTGCGCAGTCAGCTGTTCAAAGGTGTCCTGCTGCTCGCGGAGCAGTACCTCGGTGCTCTCTGCAAATGCCGGAAAACGGCGCAGAGCTTTGCTGTATTTTGGATTCATTACAGCGCAATTCCGTTCTGGCGGAGTAGTTCTCTTGCGCTTTCTACAGAATCCACGCCGGTTGCATTTTTCACCGGAGCAAATTCTCTGTTTCTGTCCACCTCAAAGGAGAGACAGCTGTCCTGCATATGTACCATATCCAGAACCAGAGTTTCGAATTTATAGGCATTCGGTGCATCCGGCTTTACCAGCTCACCGCTGTCGTTAATGTAGGGAACTTTTTTGTTGACAATATGTACGGGCATATTGGCATCGTTCATGGCAATGAGACGATCCGTCCGGAACAGGTAGTTCAGGATAACGCCGTAATTGTAGGAAAGTCTGCCGTCCGGCTCGCGGCGTGTTGCCATTTCCTCGGTCATTTCGTAGTATTCTACGATGGAAGGAGAACCGTCCTCCAGACAGAGCACACCAATGCGCTCATCGGGTGCAGCCTTGCTGACAACCTTGCTGCCCGCACTGCATCCGGAGAGGATGGTTGCACCAACAAAGCAGGGATCTGCAATGCGCTGCAGAACATTATCCACTGCAAAAACATTCAGCCATTCGATGCCCTCGCGCTCCAGAAGGGACTGCAGTCCGGCCTTTACCATGGAGGAGAACCAGCCGCCGTTGCCATTCGGAGAAGTTGCGATTCTGCCCTTTTCCTCGAGGAGGATATTGCCCTCTTCATCCACAGCCGGTGCCATCTCCTGCACGAAGAAATGCACATATTCTTCATTGTAGCCAAAATACTTATGTTCCTGGAAGAATTCGCGGGTTGCTTCGTTGTTCTTTTCGCTGGTCATAATGAACAGCGGAACAAAGGCACCTGCACGGTCAGCAACCTCCATCAGGTTGTTGATCAGACACTCAAAAATATAAAGTTCGCGTGTAACGCCGATATTGTACATTCCCTTAGGATTGTCAAAACCAAGGCGTGTACCCATGCCGCCTGCCAGCAGAACAGCACCTACCTTGCCGCAGCGGATGGCCTCCAGACCTGCTTCCTCATAGCGGCTGCGTTCTGCATTAATCTGATCAAGGGAGAGCGCGCCGAGCGGTTCCAGATGACCGCGGGGAGTTTCCTCCTGGTGCGCAGCGAACAGGTCGAGCAGATGGAGATCCAATTCTTCGATCTGTGTAAGAAGTGCAGTCTGTTCAGAATCAGAAAGTTCATCATACCAGTCAAGCAGGTGGGTCTGCTTGTATGCTTCAAGCTTGTTTTTGGCTTCAGTTATATTCATTGATGTATCCTCCGTTTTTGATCATCAGGTAGTTCTATCAAATCGAAACGCTGTTAAAAACGCGTTTTCTTCAAGAAAATACTCATAATTTCATTATAGCATAACGGCAGGGAAAAATCAAGGGGAATTCCATTGGTAATATTTACAGTATTTCGGGATGTTTTTTTGGTGAAACTGGAACTTTTTCAGATTATTTTCAGGATTCTGTGTTTGGCAGTGTGGATCTGCAAAAAACTCCCTGCACGATGGCAGGGAGTTTTTGTCAGTAAATGATCTTATAGAGATTCGGGAATTCTGCAAGGAATTCAGAAAGCACCGTATTGTAGCTGGAGCCGGGATCGTTGATCAGGAACAGTTCCGGCGTGAATACCGTGCCGTCCCCGGTGTATCCGATGATGGTGACATAATGCTGACCGCCGTAGCTGTTCTTGCAGCCCATGACAACGGGCTTGCCTTCGAGCAGCAGACCGTGAATCAGCGTCAGGATTTCCTCGGTAATCGCGGAAGACGGTGCATCCACAACCGAGTATCCCAGATTCTTGATATCGGACCATTTGGAGAGCGCGCCGCCATCAGAGAAGGTGAGCATATCGCGCATGGTAACGGGTGTTACTGTCGATCCCGTTGTGTAGGAATGCAGCATCGCCATAGCAGTCACAAGACAGCCGGAGCTTTTGATGGTGGAGCTTCCGAGCGATTCGCTTGCCCATTCCTCGTCGAACTGCTTGTAATCCGGAACATCCAGACGGATTTCATCCGTGACCTTGGAGATCAGGACGCCTGCTTCGTCAAAGGTGCACCGATAGCCGTCAATGCTCAGTGTGACGGATTCTGCCATGGTATAGTCCTCTTGGAAATAATAGATGTCGCCGTCCAGTGTCAGCCAGCCAACCGCAGCGCTGCCGTCTGCAAGAAAATAATAGGTGAAGCCGCCGCTGACAATCCACATCTGTGTCAGCATAACGCCATCTGCACCAAAATAGTAAAGCTGTTCTTCAATGGTCTGCATACCGGTTACCATAGCACCATCTGCATCAAAATAATAGCAGCTGCCGTTAATTTCTGCAAAGCTGCCTGTGATTGCAGTCATGGTTTCCGGAGAAATATAATACCGGACATTATCTTCTGCCTGCCATCCGGAAATGGCAGTGCCGTCCGAATCTGTACAGTAGATGCCGCTGTCTGTGAATTTTATACCGGCACAGAGCACGCCAGTTTCTGGATCGGAACAGTAGAGTGTACCGCTTTCATAGAAAGCACCCTTGCACAGGGCACCGTCCGTTCCAAAATAATAGGATGCGGAGTCAATTTCCTGGAATCCGGTCAGCTTGCCGGAGTCTTCGGAAACATAGTATTGCTTGCCAAAGTAATCCACCCAGCCGAACACAGCCTCGCCGGTAGCCGGGTCATAGTAGTAACGGCATCCGTTCACGGTCTGCCAGTCGGTCTTGAGTGCACCGCTGTAGCCGAAAAGGTAGTAAATTCCGTCGATTTCTGTTTCACCGACAGCAAGTACGCCGTCCTGTATGTAGTAGAATTTTCCCTGATAGGAAATCCAGCCGTCACTGTATTCCTCCTCCGGAAGAATGACATAGGGGGCGGGATCACTTGTCTGCGAGGCGGATACACTGGCTGCACCAAGTGTCAGGGAAACCGCTGCCGTCAGAAGAATGGCAGCGATTCGAAGATACTTTGCCATTGGGAATCTTCCTCCTTACTCCGTCACAGCATAGAGGTTGGTTTCCCATGCGGGAATATAGAGTCTGTGGCGGATATACAATTTGTATTTCGGATTCAGTTTCTTGATCAGCAGGGGCAGCTCAAAAAGGTCTTCGTTGCGATGATACATAGCTACCACCAGTTTCGGCGAATACCGCACGATGGAGCGCGATGCGCCCCAGATCGCTTCTCGTTCAAAGCCTTCTACATCCATTTTAATCAAAGTCGGAGCCTGTCCCTTCAGAATGCTGTCCACACTGCGGACGGGCATAAAGGTGCCGTTCGGGGAGAGGGAGGACTGTCTGCCCGCCCTGCTGCTGAATGGCAGCTCCGTGTCGGTGCACCAGGCAGCGCACTGGTACACACTGATGCGCTTTTTGTTCTCTTCTTCTATGTAACGCACCAGCTTTTTGAAATTCTTTTTATCCGGTTCCACTGCATGAATGGCGTAGTAACGATCTCCGGTGTATTCCAGCAGCTCACGGATGGTGTCGCCGTTATAGGCACCCAGATCCACAAAGGTTTCGTTTCTGCTCGGACGCAGAATCTGCTTGTAGATATCCTCCGGTTCGGAGGTGATATCGTCCAGATAATGCAGATTACCGCTGATCTTGAATTGGATCACATTCAGGAAGACGCGTCTGGACTCGTCATCGGCAAGGCTTCTGTAAACGGTGTTGAGCTCCTGCAGATGCTCCATGCAATAGTCATAAGTGAACAGTCCCGAACCGATGACCGGTACATCGGGGACATAGAGTGTGTGCTTTCTGGAAAGCTGCTTGATATATTCCACAAGGGAAGGGTATCCCGCAGCAAAGGCGAGGACGATGACGAAATCATCCACCATTTCCTCTACCTCCGAGAGTTTATGCACCCGGTAGCCGGCAAAGGAGTGGCCTCTGACGAATTCATCACTTGCAAAAATGCCTGCCACGGCAATGCCGTACTGCCGGAACACGGACATGATTTTGGACGCACCATCTCCCATGCCATAGATGAAGATCGGGCGTTTTTCTGCCTGAAGGCGTTCCCAGCAGGACTTTTTCTCAGTAATCAGGCTTTCGAGGCCTGCCCCTCTTGCAGGGTAAGCGGTGAGATTCATGTGCGCGGTTCCTTTCTATTCCAGAGATCATGTGGGAGAATCCTGCATTTTCTACAGGATACATACTTATTCGCAGTCGCAGCCATCGAACATCATATCACGGCCGCGGATGCTGTAGCGGTCGCGCTGTTCGGTTACCTGCTTGTCCAGCATGGAGAGCACCTGACGGCAATTCTTAATGCTGATAATGTCCTGCTCCGGTGCGTCAGTATCGCGGCTGTAGATTTTAATCGTGCCGCACTTGAAGATTCTCTGCCAGAAGGGCAGGATGAGCTTCTTGTCGGTGATTTTGTACAGATCCACCTCATCCTCCTGCAGACTGAGCAGTCCGGTACGACGGATGAACTTGGTTTCTGTCAGAAAATAGCGTGTAAAGGAAATCGGCAGACCAAAAATGGTGCGCTTCTTATCCGTCCACAGATACTCGAATGCTTCCTGTTTTGCCATAATTGCTTCTCCTTTCCGGCATCTGCCGGTATTGAGGGGAGCTGCTTACAGCTCCGCCTCAGTGATACCGCCGCCCATGGTCACGGACTTGTCCGTGCCAGCAAGGGAAACGGTGATGGTCTTGTCGGTTGCGGATGCAGTCACCTTGATGGTATCGCCGCATCTCACTGCCTTGATTGTGACAGCAAGATTTGCTTCGCTGTCGTAGATAGAAGCCTCTGCGGACTTGCCATCCTCCAGATTGTAGATCACAGCGTTTGCATCCTGAACATAATCATAAACGACATTCTTGTCGAACTGACCGTAGGTTACGATGGAATTCGGCTTTGCCAGAATCGGCATTTCGAGGAAGCTGCAGGTTCTTCTGATATATCTGCCGCCCTCGTAGGTCTCGCCCGTGATGATATCCGTCCACTTGCCCTCCGGCAGGTAAACGTCCGCAGTACCCTCGGAATTCATGACCGGAGCGCAC
>JAZQAA010000248.1:0-2828 GCA_045544975.1 Oscillospiraceae bacterium
TCGTATTCGGACAGGATCCCCTCTGGCTTGCATGGGTGACGGATCTGATCAATCTCAGAAGAGCGGGTGACCTTGCAGGCTATGAACAGCTGCTCACATCCGTTACACCTGCGCGCTTTAAGGTCGGACAGATGATCGGTGCAACGGGACTCCTGCTTGGTTTTGCGCTTGCCATGTACAAACGGGTGGATCCGGATAAGAGAAAACGCTACCGCTCCATGTTCGTTTCGACAGCGCTTGCGGTCTTTCTCACAGGTGTGACCGAACCGATTGAATTCATGTTCCTTTTCTGTGCACTGCCGCTCTATCTGGTGTATGCGGTTCTGCAGGGCTGTGCCTTTGCGCTTTCCGGCATTATTGATCTTCGGCTGCATTCCTTTGGCAATGTGGAATTTGTCACAAGAATTCCCATGATGGTCAGTGCAGGTCTGACAGGGGATATCATCAATTTTCTTCTGAGTACGGCAGCTTTCTTTGGCATCGGTTATCTTGTCGCATATACCATGATCGGGACCTTCCGTTACGCAACGCCTGGCAGACTTGGCAATGATACTGCCGGCAGCGAGGAACCGGAGGTACAGTCGGAGCCGACAGTATCCGGCGGAAATTCACAGCCGGAACGCATTATTGCGCTGCTTGGCGGCAGGGAGAACATTGAGCTTGTGGATGCCTGCATGACGAGACTTCGTGTTACTGTAAAGGATCCGGCAAAGGTTGCGGATGCGGACGCGTGGAAGGCGGAGGGTGCACTTGGTCTTTTGCAGAAGGGCAGCGGTGTGCAGGCGATTTATGGTCCGAAGGCGGATCTTCTCAAATCCGATATCAATGATCTGCTCTGAGAGGTGATGGCATGACAGTATTTACCGGAAAAGGGGTCTGCGGCGGCGCAGCCATCGGAAAAATTTTCGTTCACCGCAGACAGAATATCGAAATCAGACGCAGACGGATTGACAATCCTGATGAGGAACTTGCACGCCTTGCCAGAGCGAGGGGAGCTGCCGCAGCACAGCTGCAGGAAATCTGCGAAAAGGCAAGAGAAGAAGTGGGGGATGCCAATGCCTGCATCTTTGAAATCCACATGATGATGACGGAGGATGAGGATTTCTGCGATGCCATGAATGGGCTGATCCGGGAACAGCGTGTCAATGCGGAATACGCAGCCGCTATGACAGCGGATCGGTTTGCACAGCAGTTTGCCGCCATGGATGACAGCTATATGCAGGCACGAGCAGCTGATGTGCATGATGTCGCAAACCGCATCATCGCCTGCCTGCAGGACAGCGGCAGCACGCCGAAAGCCATCACAGGAAGGGTAATTCTCTGCGCGGATGACCTTGCGCCCAGCGAAACGGTGACATTCGATAGGGGGCAGATTCTTGCCTTTGTCACCGCAAAGGGCTCCGTGAATTCCCATACCGCCATTCTGGCAAGAACCATGAATATCCCTGCCATCATCGGCGTGGGGGAGGGATTTCTCAAAATGCTGCGGGATGGCGTGACTGCCATCGCTGATGGGGATACCGGGGAGCTTCTGGTCAATCCGGCGGCGGATACACTTGCAGCATATGAGAAAAAGCTTCGTGAGGAACGGGTGCAAAAGGCGCGTCTTGAAACGCTTCGCGGAAAGCCGAATGTGACCATTGACGGCACAAGTATCAAGATCTATGCCAATATCGGGAGCATTGCGCAGGTGGAGGATGCCCTCATGAATGATGCCGGCGGAATTGGATTGTTCCGCAGTGAATTCCTCTATCTGGAAAGCAGTGATTACCCTTCCGAGGAAACACAGTTTCAGGTGTACAAACGGGTGCTCGAGCGAATGGGGGACAAACGCGTGATTATCCGTACACTCGATATCGGTGCGGATAAACAGGCAGCCTATTTCCGGCTTGCCAAGGAGGAGAATCCGGCACTCGGACTGCGCGCCATCCGTTTGTGTCTGACAAGGCAGGAAATCTTCCGTACGCAGCTCCGTGCGCTCTATCGGGCATCCGTTTACGGAAGGCTCGGCATTATGTTCCCCATGATTACGAGTACCGGAGAACTGCGGGAGATTCTCGATATTTGTGAGTCCGTCCGTTCGGAGCTGCAGTCCGAGGGGCTTACTCTCCTGCGGAATCCGGAGCTTGGCATTATGATTGAAACGCCTGCAGCTGCGGTGATCAGTGACAGGCTTGCTCCCATGGTGGATTTCTTCAGCGTCGGCACCAACGATCTCATTCAGTATACCCTTGCCTGTGACAGGCAGAATCCCAAGCTGGATCGTTTCTGTGACAGCCGTCATGAAGCAGTGCTTCGTCTTATTGCCATGTCGGCTGAAAATGCCCATGCTCATGGAAAATGGATCGGCATCTGCGGAGAGCTTGCAGCGGATACGGTACTGACATCGTGCTTTCTTCGGATGGGAATTGACGAGCTTTCTGTTTCACCCGCGTATGTTCTCAAGCTCCGTGAGGCAGTGCGGCAGCTGGATCTTCGTGAAGATGGGGATGAAATACAGATACAAAAACCCCGTTAAGAAGTTCATTCTTAACGGGGTAACAGATCATGAATGCAGTTTACTCAGATACAAAGTGCGGGCTGACATAGATCACAAGGTATCCATCCATGCTGGTGAAGATGGTATAGCCAGCAGCCTCCAGTTCAGCAGTGACTTCATTGAAATAATCCATCTGTGTTCTCAGAACAAAGAAATCATATCGTTCCTTTTCCTTGATGCAGATAAAGGATTCATCTGCTTTGTTGATTTCGAAGTCGGCGTTGTCAAGGGTATAAACCTCCTTGCGGTCCGCAACATGGGGCAGGAGCCAGGTGTTGACGGCAACGGA
>JAZQAA010000249.1:0-3312 GCA_045544975.1 Oscillospiraceae bacterium
GTACATTATATCAGCCCTGAGCAGGCAAGAGGCGATGTAACAGATGAGAAGAGTGACATCTATTCCGTAGGTGTTATGATGTATGAGATGCTCACTGGTCAGAAGCCCTTTGACACAGATAACCCTGTGACGGTTGCAGTGATGCATATGCAGAATACCCCTGAACGCCCCCGTGCCATTAATCCCGATATTCCTGCCGGTCTTGAGGAAATCATTCTCCGCGCCATGGAAAAGGATGCTGAGAACCGTTATCAGACCGCTTCCGATATGATTCAGGATATCGAGTCTTTTAAGTCCAATACCCAGATCAGCTTCGGTTACTACGAAGAGGATGTCCTTCCTGAAGAGGAGGAAGATGACGGTACACAGGTATATGCCGGTGCCGCTGTCAATGAGACTGCACCTGCCTACGATGAGGATGACGAGGAATACGACGAGGACGATGAGTACGACGATGATGATTATGACGACGAGGATGATGAGGAAGAGGAAGAACGCCACTCCCTGTTCATTCCCGTTATGACTGCAGTTACCATTGCTTTCATCGTAGTGGCTGTATTCTTCATTCTCTGGCTTGTCAAGGGTGTCATCAATGGAAATGATACCAGCACAAAGTATAAGATGCCCAATCTTGTCGGCATGGATTATTATGAAGCAAAGGACCAGTATCCCTACCTCGATATCAAGATCAATGAAACTGAGTACACAGAGTTTGAGCAGGATATCATTTACTTCCAGGATGTTGCAGTGGATGATTCCATTGTTTCCGGTCAGACCGTCTATGTTGATGTCAGCCTTGGTGTCAGCATGAAGACCGTTCCGGAGGTAAGCGGAATGTTCTATGAGTATGCGGAGCAGCTGCTCACGCAGGAAGGCTTTACCTGTGACCGCCGTTATGATATCAGCGAGGACGGCGTAACCGAAAATAATGTCATCCGTACAGAACCTGCTGCAGGTGAAGAGGTTCCCGCAGGTTCCGAGATCATTCTCTACATCAGCAAGGGCGTTGACAGTGATCTTGTTGAAATTGATAACTTTATTGGTAAGTCCCTTGACGATGCAACACAGCTGTGTAATTACTATGGACTGGTTGTAGAAGCCATCGATGAACCCTCTCTTGAGCCTGAGAACACCGTTATTGCACAGGATATTCCCGAGGGTGAATGGGTTGAGGTTGGTACAACCATTACACTGACCTATAGTAACGGTGAGGATCCGTCCGGTGAGATTCCGTTCACAATTCCGCTTCCCGACGGCGTGGAAGGCAGATATATCATTGACTTTATCTCCTCTGACAGAGGTACCATCCTTACCCAGAAGGTGAATGCAAATTACTCAAGATCCGTCAATGTAACCATTGAGGGCAGTGGTAAGGAAACCATCACCATTGCGCTGATCAATGAAGCCAATGAACGGCAGGCAGAGATTGGTGTTTACACCTTTGACTTTGCAAATATTACAGTAACCTCCATCCGTGAAAACATCAACGCTGCATTTGAGGCAGTTGGTGCATTTGAGGAGGAATCTACTGAGACGACTACGGAAGCGCCGACCGAAGCGCCGACACAGGCACCTACACAGGCACCGACCGAAGCGCCGACACAGGCTCCGACGGAAGAACCCACACAGGAGCCGACTGCAGAACCGACTGAGCCTCCGACGCAGGAGCCGACTGAGGCGGTTACTGATGCACCGACAGAAGCAGCTCCTGAAGCTGCAAGCGAATAATGGGTCCGCATACTGCGGAAGCCAATTACAGCACGATTATCAAATCTGTCAGGGGACTCTACACCGTAGCGTCCCCTGACGGTGTTTTGACGGAATGTCCGGCAAGAGGAATTCTGCGAAAAAAGGGGCAGGAACCTTTTGTTGGTGATCATGTGCTGCTTGACGGAGATGTGATCTCAGAAGTGCTTCCGAGAAAGAACGAGATCATCCGTCCGCCCCTTGCCAATCTTGATCAGCTCTGTTTTGTCGTATCCATGTGTGAACCGCAGCCGAATTTGCGGCTTCTGGACAAGTTCATTGCAGTATCCGCCTATAAGGAAATTTCACCGCTTTTACTGCTGACGAAGGTGGATCTTGCGCCCTTTGAAGAAATCTATCGACTTTACAGCTCCATCGGAATTCCGATTCTGCTTGTGGATTATCAGAATCCCGAAAGCCTTGAGGAGGTGCGGCGCGCATTTGCCGGAAAGGTCAGCGCACTGACAGGAAACTCCGGTGCAGGAAAATCCACACTTCTTAACGCACTTGACGCAACCCTTGCTATTCCGACCGGAGAAATCAGTCAGAAGCTCGGAAGAGGGCGGCATACCACGCGTCATGCCCAGCTCTATCCGCTTCAAAGCGGCGGATTCATTGCCGATACACCGGGATTTTCCACTTTCGATACCCAGCGCTATGCGATCATTCGCAAGGAAGAACTGGCAGCTTGCTTCGTGGAATTCGAAAAGTATGAGGGACAGTGCCGTTTCCATGACTGTTCCCATATCTGTGAGAAGGGCTGTGCAGTTGTCGAGGCGGTAAATCGCGGAGAGATTCCGAAAAGCCGTCATGAGAGCTATTGTGATATGTTTGAAGAAGCGCGTCAGATTAAGGAGTGGGAGCTGTGAAACCATGTGTGATCATTGCCGGCGGCGATGTTGGAAATCGAATTACCATACCGGAGAATGCCCTTGTTATCTGCGCTGACTGCGGTTATCGTCATGCGCAGCGATTGGGGATTGTTCCCGATTATCTGATGGGGGACTTCGATTCCTTTTCAGGGGAACTTCCGGATGACTGCATCCTCCTTCGGTACCCTGCTGAAAAGGATGAAACCGATACCTGGCTCGCAGTGCTATTCGGCAAGGAACAGGGCTGTACAGAATTCCATATCTATGGTGCACTTGGCGGTACGAGATTCGATCATAGCTTTGCCAATCTCCAGATGCTCCATCAGATGGCAGAACAGGGCTTGAATGGAACGATTCATGAGGACAATGCGATCATCAGCGTTCAGCTTCCCGGTACAGCAGAGTATCCCCATATAAATGGTTATCTGTCTGTTTTTTCATTGACCGATATCTCTGCCGGTGTCACAATGAAAAATGTGAAGTATCCGCTTCATAATGCAGAACTTCGTAATACTTTTCCGCTTGGTGTCAGCAACGAAATCATTGGTGAGAGAGCTGAAATCTCCCTTGCATCCGGCGCACTGCTCATCATTCGTACGGAGAATGCACCAAATTCCTGAAGAGGAATATACTGTAGTATACCGATTTCAGGAGGGATACTTATGAAAATAGTTGTGATCAAAAGTCCAAAGGT
>JAZQAA010000250.1:0-2193 GCA_045544975.1 Oscillospiraceae bacterium
CCGCTTGGCCTCCGACTTCGATGCAGTTCGCAAATGCTGCGGCGGCGGCACACAATGCCGCTGCCTTGTGTTTTACGTTTTTCATCATCATTCCTCCCATATTAATTTTATGTTTCTATTATTTCAAAGCATCAAATCACTTGACCCTCTGATAAAAGACTGCCAAAAATCAGCAGTACCGTTCTCTGTACTGCACGGGCGAATAGCCTGTTCCTTGCCGGAACTGTCTGGCAAAGAATTTTTCATCCGCATAACCGCATTTTTTTGCAATGGCGTAGATGCTCATTGCGGTCGTACACAGCAGGAAACAGGCAAGCATGATTCGTGCATGGATGCAGTCCTGCACATAGCTTACGCCAAAGCATTTCTTGTAAGTGACTCTGAAATATCCGTCACATACACACAGCATTTTACAGACCGCTTCCGTGGACGGTGCCTTTTTCGGGGATTCGTAAATGCGGCTTCTCAGTGCAAGCAGTGTCCTGTAATGGGGCAGTGTCTTTTTTTGCTCAAGCAGCTCCATTGTCTTATCAGCGATCTGTTCTGCATCATGACAAACTGCATCCACCGCTTCAGCGTTTGCTCTCCCTGTATACTCTGCATAGGTCACAACTGCCTGACCTTCTGCAAATTTCCCGCAGAACGCATGATGTATCATCACCTTCAGCTTATCGGAAAACAGCCTGCCTTCCTCGCTTCTGCACAGGATCAGAAACAGGTCCTCCGCCGCACGGCAGCAGATCTCATGCCTGCCGGCAGTTTCCTTTACAGCCCTTGCCGCTGCTGAAATGATGTCACTGCGGTAATTTTCACCATAGCGGTATTCTCCGTCAGCGGAAATATTCAGCTTCACCGCCTGCATGAAACACTCTCCTGAAATCTCCGCACCAGCCGTTTCTGCAATTTTCCGGAATTCATGCAGATGATAAAAGCCCGTCAGCGAATCATAGAGCGATGAGATCTGCTGACATTGTTTCAGATAGTGAATATCATTTTTCATCCGCAGAAATTCCAGTGTATTGGAGGCGGTCTTATTCCAGTCACGGAAGCTGAAATCATAGCACTGAGGATATTCATAGACAAGTGCTGTATAGCCGAACAGACGTGTCTGAAAGCACAGTGGATTGAAGCAGAAGATCATGGGTGTTTCACGTTCTTCCCAAAGGGCGGGAAGGAGCGTCTTTCGTGCAAAGGATACCGGCGTATCCGGATATGCTGCTGCATGGATGCCGCAGCACAG
Organism: Oscillospiraceae bacterium; assembly: GCA_045544975.1. Taxonomy (GTDB): domain Bacteria; phylum Bacillota; class Clostridia; order Oscillospirales; family Ruminococcaceae; genus UBA3855. The sequence goes on from JAZQAA010000250.1 coordinate 1,241, forward strand.
GAACGTGTCCCCCTCATAATCCGCACTGTTCCACGCCTTATCAAGACAGAGATACAGTCCGGCTGCACCATGCAGAAGATAGAAAAATTCACGCAGCACCTGCACATATTCCGCAAGTGTACGGCACAGCGTCAGACGGCTTGTAAACTGTGCGGCGGAGCTCATCACAGTATGGTGCTGTCCGATACGGGCAGTGCGAAGCTCCTCATTGAGCTGTGCACTGTTCACACCGCAGCTGCATGTGTTTCCGCAGATCAGTCTTTCTCCCTCTGCCGGCAGATCACAGTCGGAGGAAAGCAGAAGCCCGACAGCTTTTGCTCCCATCTGCCGTCTGTTCCGGCGATAGGTCGTCAGCACCGGATGGTGATAGGTTCTGCCGTCCGTGTGGTCATAGCCCGTGACCGTGATCTGCTCAGGAATCTGAATGCCTGCCGCAGTCAGCACATCACAAAGACCGTATGCCATATAGTCATTGGTGCAGATGACAGCCTGCGGCATGGGCAGTTCGCCGCTTACATAACGCTCCGCAAGCTTCTCTCCTGCATCATTCCAGAAATTTCCGTAATATACATGACTTTCATCCAAGACGATTCCATGTTTGGCAAAGGCTTTCCGGCAGCCGGACACTCTTGCATGGGATACGGGCATATTGGCAGAGCCGGTCAGAATGTCAATTTTCGTAAGACCGTGGGTCGCAATAAGATGCTCTGCGATTTGTTCCATATCCGCCTCGTCATCGGAGACAACACTCAGAAAGCCTTCTGCTTCGCCGCCGATCATTACCGCAGGGATTCCGGCTGCTCTGATTCTGCAAAACACATCCTCCAGCATTGACAAATCCATGAAGGCTTCGGCAGTGATAATGACACCATCGAATAATTCGGGCTGAAAGAAGTCATAAATATGATTCTCAAAATTCAGAAGCTCATCCGCTACCCAGTGGTTATAGATAT
>JAZQAA010000251.1:0-3326 GCA_045544975.1 Oscillospiraceae bacterium
CCCATGAGCATCATGCCCATAACAACGGTGATGGCGATGAGTGCTGCGATCACCATATTGTACACAGTCACCGGAATACCGGTTGCCTTGGAGAAGTTCTGGTCAAAGGTCACGGCAAAGACTTTGTGGTAGAGCAGAAGAAACGCCGTGATAACGATGATGGCTGTTACCACACAGAAAATCACATCCGACTTGCTCAGCGCAAGGATACTGCCGAACATATAGTGGCTGACATCATTGGTCAGTCCTGCCTTTGAGGAAAAGAGAATACCGATGGACATCGCTGTCGTGGAAAAGAGCGCAATCGCATAATCTCCCTTGAGCTTGCCGGATTCACTCAGCCAGAAGAGCAGGAACGCGGCAATCAGAACAACGGGGATTGCTACGGATAGCGGCGCAAAATTCATAACGGACGCCACGCAGAGTGCACCATAGCCCACATGGGACAGACCATCGCCGATCATGGAGTACCGCCGCAGGACGAGCGTCACACCAAGCAGCGCCGCGCAGATGGCAACAGCAATACCGCCGATGAGTGCCGGCAGTACAATATGGTTCCAAAGCTCCGGTGTGAGGAGCTGTCTGAGATTATCTGCCATGTCAAACCTCCCGCAAATGGGCACGCCGGTGCATTTCAGCATCGAGCTGTCTGGCGTATTCGGATGCCTGGAATTCTTGGATGGGCGAAAAATACTGTGCTGTTTCGTCCAGATACAGAATATGCTTTGCATCCTTCAAGCCCTTTTCGATATCATGGGATACCATGATGACGGCGATATTGTCCTGCTGATTCAGCTCGCGGATGATATCGTAGAATTCTGCCGAAACCGCAGGATCCAGACCTGTTACAGGTTCATCGAGCAGCAGGAGTTTCTGTGTGGCACAAAGCGCCCTTGCAAGCAGGACACGCTGCTGTTGTCCGCCGGAAAGTGTCCGGAAGCTTCTGTGCCGCAGCCGGCAGATGTCAAGCCGGTGCATATTTTTTTCTGCCAGGAGCTTGTCCGCCTTTGTGTAGAACGGCAGGAATTTATGGTGCGAAAGGCAGCCGGAGCGCACGATTTCCTCCACGGTTGCGGGAAAGTCCTTCTGGATGCCGGATTGCTGCGGCAGATAGCCGATATCACAGCGTCGGAAATCCTCCGAGGTAGTAATTGTCCCTTCTGTCAGCGGGCAAAGCTGCAGCAGACAGCGGATGAGCGTGCTCTTGCCGGAACCATTTTTTCCGATGACGGAGAGATAATCCCCGTGCTCCACCTGAAAGGAGAGCTTATTCAGTACCGTGTTCGTGCCGAACCGGACAGTGAGGTTCTCACAATTGAGTAAGGGCGTCATAACAGCGCCTCCTTGATGGTTTGATAGTTTTCTTCCATGAGCTGCAGAAGCGTTACACCGCTCTCCATTGCGTCCTTGGAAATCGTATGGCACGGATGCAGCATGGCTGCCTGTGCACCGGTAATATCACAGATTCTGTCACAGATTTTTGAAGAGGAAAATTCCAGATAAAACACCGTATCCGCACCGCTGTGCTCCGCTTCCTCAAGAAGTCTGGAGAGAGAACCGATTGTCGGTTCTGTTTCACTGCTGCAGCCGGTAAATGCCGCCGCATAGGTGAAGCCGTACTCCGCTGTCAGATAGCGGAAAGGAAATTTGTCTCCGATGATCAGCACTGCATCAGCACATTCCTCACTCAGCTCCCGGTACTGTTCATCCAGTGCGGACAGCTCTTCGATATATTCTGCAGCGCGTTCCTGGAATATATCCGCATGGGCCGGATCCGCCTTGCAGAGCGCATCGCAGATTTCCTGTGCCATTGCTATGGCATTGATGGGGGAATTCCAGATGTGCTCGTCAAAATGTCCGTGTTCTGCGGTTTCGGCACCATGCTCATGAACATGATCCTCGGTGCACGGCTCTTCTTCATGTTCGTGCTCATGATCTTCTGTGCATGGTTCTTCTTCATGCACATGATCGTGGAATTCCGTGCATTCCTCTTCGTAAATGCTTGTATGATTGCAAGCTGCAGTATGCTCGTGCACCTCGTAGAGCGGTTCGCTGATACAATCCATCAGCGTTACTACATCCATCTGTGAGGTGTCAAGCGCGGAGAGGATCGTGTCCGTCCAGACCTCTCCCTCGCCGCCAATGCGCAGAAACAGGTCGCATCCGGAAATTGCTGCCACATCCATCGGGCTTGGCTCATAGCTGTGCATTTCCTGTCCGGCGGAGAGAAGCAGCGTCACATCGGCGTACTCGCCGCCGATGACTCTCGCCATATCGTACTGAGGAAAGACCGTTGCCACAATGCGTACCTGATCGGAGGAGTCCGCTTGCACTGTGCTGCAGCCGGAGACTCCCAGCAGCATTGCGCCTGCCAGCAGCAGGAGAAGTGCACGCCTCATGCCTGTGCCTCCCGGCAGTTCTGGCAGATGCCATAAAGCACGGTCTTGGAGTGGTCAATCGCAAATCCATGGTGTTCAAGTACATGGTGATTGATGCCGGAGAGCGCCTCGCAGGCAACATGAAAGAGCTTGTCGCACTGCATACATTTGAGATGGAAATGATGGCGGCATTCGCCGGAATCGGGCGTATACTCATAGCACGCCCCCGTGCGGCTGTCAATGGTGTATTTGCGCACAATGCCCTCCGACACGAGATGGTCAAGACAGCGGTAAATTGTCGCTGTTCCTACGGGCTTGCCGGAATCGGAGAGATGCCGCGAAATCTCCTGCGCTGTCACATGCTGACCGGCGTGTGCTTCCAGATAGTGCAGTACCTGCTCCTTCTGTTTCGTTCTATATCCGGAACCTTGTTTCATCAGAATTCCTCCAAAACAAAAATGAAAATCATTATCATTTTCTATTTTACCACGAATGCAGTACGCTGTCAAGTCCTCCTTGACAAAAAATCCTTCTTGTGGTATACTGGGATGGAATCAAACGCCGTTCCCTGCCGCCGGGTAGGGAACCGTGCGCTGTCATGCTTCGTCGTCAGGCCTTAGAAGACGGAGCAGGGCAGCGCATTTTTTATGGGAGGACTTTGTATGCAACGCCGTATGGAACTTATGCGCTATATTTCTTTGAATGTCCTTGGAATGCTGGGGCTTTCCTGTTATATCCTTGCGGACACCTATTTTATCGCACAGTGGCTTGGTACCGAGGGGCTGGCGGCGCTGAATCTTGCCATCCCCATGTATAACCTCATTAACGGCTGCGGGCTGATGCTTGGTATGGGCGGCGGGACGCTGTATTCCATTACCATGCAGCGGGAAGGCAGGGGCGATGCTGTCTTTACCCATACCCTCTGCATGAAGTCGGAGGCCAAGCGGT
>JAZQAA010000252.1:0-2308 GCA_045544975.1 Oscillospiraceae bacterium
GACAATATCCCATCATTGAAAAGAAAACCCTCGCAAAGGAAATGTACAGCTTTGTCATCCTTTGCCCCGAGGTTGCACAGGCTGCTGCTCCTGGACAGTTCGTGCATATCCGTATCGGCAGCTTTACGCTCCGCAGACCGATTTCCATTTGTGAAATCGACAAGAACAAGGGTACACTGCGCATCGTATTTGAGGTGCGCGGAAACGGCACAGCCGAGATCGCAGCACTGAACAAGGGGGATCTCATTGATATGCTTGCCCCCCTCGGTCACGGCTTCACTGTTAACTCCGATTATAAGAAGGTCATCTGCATCGGCGGAGGCATCGGAACACCGCCCATGCTTCCCCTTGCCCAGATCTATGGTGAGAAAGCAACTGTGATCACAGGCTTCCGCAGTGCAAATGCTGTGATTTTGCAGGATGATTTCAAGAAAGCAGGCGCAGAAACCATTCTTTGCACCGACGACGGCACGCAGGGTGTGCATGGTTTTGTGACACAGCCGCTTGAGGAAATTCTGAAAAACGGCGGCGTGGATGCCATCTATGCCTGCGGCCCGATGCCGATGCTCAAGGGCATTGCAAATCTTGCAAAGCAGTACAATGTCCCCATGTGCGAGGTATCCCTTGAAGAACGCATGGCTTGCGGTGTGGGCGCGTGCCTTGGCTGCGCTTGCAAAATCAAGAGAAACGACGAGGAATATTTCCTCCATGTCTGCAAGAACGGACCTGTATTTAATAGCGAGGAGGTAGTTTGGTAATGGCTGATCTGTCTGTAAAAGTAGCAGGGGTGGAATTCAAAAACCCCATCATTCCAGCATCCGGCGTATTCGGCTACGGCAGAGAATACGAGGAATTCTATCCGCTCTCCAAACTCGGCGGCATTGCAACAAAGGGTACCACCGGTACACTGCGCACCGGAAATCCTTCCCCCAGAATTGCTGAAACTCCTGCAGGTATGCTCAATTCCGTAGGTCTCCAGAACCCCGGCATTGACACCTTCATCGAAAAGGAACTCCCGAATCTGCTTACAAAGGACACGGTGATTCTTGCCAATATCGCAGGCTCCACTCCTGAGGAGTGCGCGGAGGTTGCCGCAAAGCTCGACAAGACCGATGTGCATATGATCGAGCTGAACATCTCTTGTCCGAATGTCAAGCAGGGCGGCGCAGCCTTCGGTACCTCCTGCACAAGTGCAGAAGCTGTGACTGCTGCAGTCCGCAAAGCGACAAGCAAGCCGCTCGTTGTGAAGCTTTCTCCGAATGTGACAAGCATTACAGAAATCGCCAAGGCAGTGGAATCCGCCGGTGCAGACGCCCTCTCCATGATCAACACACTGCTTGGTATGAGAATTGATGTGAAAACACGCAGACCCATTCTCCGCAACAATGTCGGCGGTCTGTCCGGCCCGGCGATCCTGCCCGTGGCTGTCCGCATGATCTGGCAGACGGCAAATGCCGTTTCCATCCCGATCATCGGTATGGGTGGTGTTTCCACAGGTGAAGATGCCATCGAGCTGATGATGGCAGGCGCATCCGCCGTACAGGTGGGCGCAGCGATTTTCACAGACCCTTACGCACCGGTGAGAATCGTGGAGGAGATGAATGCCTTCCTCGATGAGAATCAAATTTCGTCTGTAAAGGATATTATCGGTACGGTACAGCCGTGGTAAGCAGCGAGCCTCCTTTGGCAAACTGCTCTCACCCCTTGGGAAAGTGGGCTAATAATTCGGAATTTGATGGAGAATTACTATGACAATAAAAATATTCATTCAAGCAGTAACTAAATTTTTATTAGGTGTTATTTTGGTTGGGTTATTGATATTTTTGCCTGCGGGAACTTTTTCGTTTTTTAACGGCTGGTTATTTATGGGACTTCTATTTGTACCAATGTTTTTTGCAGGAATTGTAATGATGTTCAAAAATCCTGAATTATTAGAAAAACGACTTAATGCAAAAGAAAAGCAAAAGGAACAAAGTCTTGTTGTGAAACTGAGTGGTGTTATGTTCTTGGCAGGTTTTATCGTTGCAGGGTTAGATTTTCGTTTTGGTTGGTTTACACTGCCAAAAGGTTTTGTAATCGGTGCTGCGATAGTTTTTCTTGTGGCATATATTCTTTATGCCGAGGTACTTAGAGAAAATACTTACCTCAGTCGCACTATTGTAGTGCAGGAAAATCAAAAAATTATTGATACAGGTCTATACGGCATTGTCAGACATCCGATGTATAGTGTTACATTACTTTTGTTTTTGTCCATGCCGCTTGTATTGGGTTCAATATATTCGTTTTTGATCTTTCTCGTATATCCCTT
>JAZQAA010000253.1:0-13720 GCA_045544975.1 Oscillospiraceae bacterium
TAGTATTAGATACCAGATTGAATAGATTCAAAAAACAGGTCCGGTCGTATACCGGCATCACGAATAGACAATTGATGATAAAGGAGATGCAGCAGCATGAGCAGTTATGTCATTTTTACAGATGGTCCGTGTGATCTTCCGGAGAGCTATTGCAAGGAGCATGATCTCACTGTCATTCCGCTTTATTGTACTCTTTCCTCCGGCGGAACCATCCAGTATCCCGCAAACGAGAAGTTTGATTTCAAGAATTACTATGACGCACTTCGCAATGGTGTTACAGTCAAGACTGCCGCACCGAGCATGGAAGATTTCAAGAAGCGGATGGCTCCGGTTCTCCGTGAAGGCAAGGACATCCTCTACCTTGGATTTTCCGCAAAGCTCAGCGGTTCCTACAATGTGGGCAGACTGGCGGCGGATGATCTGATGGAGGAATTCCCCGGCAGAAAGGTTCTCTGCGTCAATACCAAGTGCGCATCCCTCGGCGAGGGACTGCTGGTCACACTGGTAGTGGATAAGATGGAAGCCGGCGCTTCCCTTGAGGAGGCATATGCCTATGCGGAGGAGATGGTTCCGAAGATTCGCCACTGGTTCACTGTGGATGATCTGATGCATCTGAAGCGCGGCGGAAGAATCAGTGCAGGTACGGCAATTTTTGGCACAATGCTCCAGATCAAGCCCCTTCTGCGTGTCAACGAAGAGGGCGGACTTGAGTCCTTTGATAAGATCCGCGGCAGACGCGCAGCGCTCAAGCAGCTGGCGGATTATATTGGTGAGAACATGGTACCGGATACTCTGGTGGCTCTCAGCAGTGCGGACTGCGATGAGGATGCACAGTTTGTCAAGGATATCCTGCGCCGCAAGTACGGCATCAAGCGGATTCTGACAAGCTCCATTGATCCCGTTGTCGGCGGTCACAGCGGTCCCGGCACCGTTGCAGCATTCTGCGTGGATAAGAATTCATAACAAGCAAAAACGGCAGCCCTTACGGGCTGCCGTTTTTCTCAGTTATACGCCAAGTGCGTCAATCAATTTCACAAGGAACTGCATAATTAGGAGGGTATCTCCGCCCGTGATGCTGCCATCAAGGCTGCAGTCCGCACGGAGGCTCTGCTCCGTAGTCAGCTCGAACATACCCATTGTAGCCTGACTCAGCGCAATGACATCCATGATATCCACCTTGCCGCTCAGATCCACATCACCATACAGAATACTGTCGGAACCGGAGGAATTCTCCTCGGTGGTGTTCTCCTCTGTTTCTGAAGAAGGCTCGGTTTCCTGCTCCGTCGGCATGGTGCCGCCGTCCGCAGAAGTGCCGTCCGGTTCCGTACCATAGTACAGCACACCATCCACATAAACCGGAATCTTATCAGAAACCACTGCATCCTCAGAATCAAGAAGATCGGTGTTGGAATAGTCATTTGCAGCATCCCAACCGCTTCCATAATTCGGGAATACAAGTGCCAGCATCAGCTCGCACTGGTGTCTGCCCTCGGAGATCGGCATTGCCGCTCTTCCGTCGGGGTAGGTCACTTCAATATAGTAAATATTGCCGTCATACTGAATCGGCGAAGAAATTTCAACCGGTGCAACGCCCTCACCGGAATACATGGCTGCCTGGTCACGGTCACAACGAATAACAACATCGCTTGCAGAATAGCCGGCGTCAATGATCTCGGTGAGATCCATATAATAACGATAGGAAACATTGTCCACAATTCTTGCCGGCCATGCGGTGTGGTTGGTGAACTTGAGACTCAGGTCAACGCCGCTTGCAGAGGACTTGTGCTTGGCTTCCACAAACAGCTCGGGGCCATCATGTGCCTCCGGCTGGGGGAAATTCGGATCGGAAGTACCGCCGTAGGAATCAAGCATCTTGCAAAGCAGTGCCGTAAAGCCGGCATTGTAGTCGGTCGCAACCTCGTTGTTGATAAAATTCTGACGGTCATCCTCGTATTCACCGTTTTCCGTCGGACCGCCGACCAGTGCGCCGTAGAGGACATGGCGGTTGTTTGTCGGATTATCGAGGGCATTGTTCCAGGAAGCGTGTGCGGTTCTGTGGTGCGGATTCTGGGGGCTATTTTCGCCGTAGCCGACCAAGAAGCTCTGGTTGTTAGGGTTAACACCGAGTGCATAATTTGCCTGTGCCTCGTAGAAATCCACATTCGCCTGTGTTTTGGTATCCTTCAGAACCGTATCGCAGGCAACAGCTGCTGTGAAGGCTGCCGCTGTCGCATGACGGAGGGAACCCCAGGTAAACAGCCAGCGCATACCGCCATCGAGCTGCTTGACATCATTTGTCCAATAATTCACAGCCTTTTCCACACGGCTGATATAGAAGCTGTCCTGTGTATTAATGGCATAGAGCACCATACCGCCCTGCATCACATCATCCCAGCACATACCCCAGGTATACTTCAGCTCATCGGAACCAAGCTCTGTCTCAAGGCTCGGGATATAGCTTGTTGCCTTATCCAGATAGTCCTGATTATCCGTTGCAAGGTACAGCCAGTTTGCTGCATAGAACAGCTGATCATAGAAATGGCTGGAGCGATAGAATCCGGACGCATCGCTTGCATTGTACACATCATCGCTTCGGGAAGCATCTGCCAGAGCAAAGATATTCTCCGCAGCTGCAAGATAGCCGTCAAGCTTTGCCTGATCCACTCTGCCTTCAAGCGCACAATAACCGGAAGCCAGTGCTGCTGCCATGCCGCCGAATACTGCTGCACAGCCATCCGACGCGGCAAAGAGTTCTCGTGCTTCCTCGTAAGAATTGCCCTGATCCGCCATACCATATTCATACAGCTCCACAGGACCCCACCATGTATGGTCCTTCTGACCATTGCCGACCTGGAACACAACCTCCGTTCCGCGGTCGCAAGCCTCCATATAATCCAGCACAAAGGTCAGGTTGTTGACATAATTCTCCATCTCACCGGCAGCTTCCACGCCATCGGGATACTGATAGAGTCCCCATGCCAGCATGGACGCAGAATACGACATGGGCAGGTTGAATTTCACATGGTCACCGGCATCGTACCAACCGCCGGGCACCTCGTCAATCATGGTTGAATCCGCACGCCATTCTACGCGGTTCCAGTCCGGCAGGGGTCCTGCCTGCTGGCATTCGTAGAAATACAGGGATTTCTGCAGGGCTTCTGCATAATCAGGGGTTGTTTCCGCTGCATTCACATCCCTCAGCGATGCAGGAACAGCCGTTCCAAGTGCAGCAGCAAGCATTACTGCGGCAATGGCGCTGCCTGCAATTCTTTTTACCATCATCATCACTCCTTAATCTGATATGTTCTCTTTCCGCTCCCTTTTGCAAGGGAAAACAGCCTGTTAGTTTTATTATGCCATAATTGTGAAGAAATGTCAAGCATTCTGCACAAAGAGGGAGTGCCCAAATGAGGAGATTATCTTTTCTTGTGCATCTACAGTAAACTGCCCACCCCCTACCCCCTCCCGAAGGGAGGGGGATAAGTGCAGGGGACTTCGTCCCCTGCACCCCTAACAAAACGCGATTATCACCGCGTTTTGTCTACTTCCCACAAAGAAATCCCCCATATAGGGGGATTTCAGGATTATTCCGCCTTAATGACATAGAGTGTCGACTCGTCGGGCGCTTCGAGTGCATCATACTCCGTCTGCGTGAGCACCACAATGGGCGTCATTGCCGCAATCTGCTCATCGTGCGTATCCACTCTCGTTTTCAGCGTCTGCAGGCGCTTCTCCATGTCCGTGAACTGCTGGCCGTAATCCGTCTGCTGGGACTCGAATTCCGTCAGAATTGCGCTCATTTCCGCAATGCCGTTCTCCGCAGTTTCCTTCACCTCAAGCAGAAATGCTGTGTAGCTCGCATTGTCCATCACGCGGTCGCTGTCGGGCAGCGGCCGTACCTGCACGGGCGGCAGCTGATAGCGCAGAATATGATCCGGTGCATCCTCCGCAGGATCCACTTCCGGATCATCATACTTCACCGCTAAGAGATCCAGCTGCAAAGTTCCGCCCTCCGCTGTGAACTGCTCGCTGACATTCCATCCAAGCTGCAGCACCTCCTCGTCCACAGTCACCTGCAGCGCACTCTGCGCCTCTCCGCCGCTTTCCGTCACGCCGCGCATGGCGAAGGAAAATTCCGCCAGATCCATCCCGTTATACATACGGTCCACCTCAAAAACGATGGTATCCGCATAGGCCTCCTCCTGCGTGAACAGGCTGTTGATGGGCAGTGTGTCAATGCACTTGCCGTTTGCTTTCAGTAACATATCCATTCTCCCTTCTGAAATTGTATTTGCAGGAATACCCCTGCACCCATGCGCAAAAACAGAAAAAAGTTGCACGCATCCGTACAACTTTTTTCGCTTCTTTACAAATTATTCAGAGATTAGGGATGCCGCAGGCTCACAATGGATTATACGCCTTCCTCCGCCGCAATTGCCAGAATCTCTCTCGCATCCTGTGCATCAAGCAAGCCGTCCTCGTTGATGTCGGCAAGTGCTTCATTGATGCCATATTCGGCAGGATCAGGAACAGTTCCGCAGCCGCAAAGCGCAGCAAAATGCAGAATCAGCGCAGCATCGGTTGCGTTAACGCCAAAATTCATATCGGCATCTCCCAGTATATAGCTGGCAGGACCATCATAGCACGCCATATGCAGCTGCTCTCCATAGATCTGGAAAAATTCTCCGTTGTAGATTGCAAGGTACAAACGATAGAAATCAATCATATCCATGGTGCCAGGTTCGTAAAGAATCGAAGATTCAACATAAACCATGGCTTCCTGACCGCATTCTTCCAGCCAGACATACATTGCGGGATCTGTCACTTTCCCTTCAAAACCAAGGATTTCAATTGAGTGCAGTGCATCCTCTTCTGTTCCATAAAGAAACAAATCATCATAATATGCATAGGCTTCTTCATAGTTTTCCTTCAGCTGCATTACAAAGCAAGGAGTTGTGCCATAGTATTGATACTCCAAATAGGATGATTCAAAATTGGCATATGCCGGCATATCTTCCGTATTTTCCGGAATCGCATCTTCAATTACAATATCGGAGCCGCCGTCCATGTTCTGGAAAACCTCACAGAATTCAACATACACCTGATAATCATCCAAGGAGGAATAATATGCAAAATCCTTGACCACCGCATCCTCCGCAGAAGCGGTGAAGGGCGCCGCCGGCAGGAGCAGAGCACTCAGGGCGAGGGCAAGAAAACGGGTGGTTTTTTTGTTTTTCATAGTATGACCTCCTTAATATTTCTTCAAAATCACTTCTTCAAAATCTCCACCCAATCCGGATCCATGCCGGCGCCTTTGAGGGCGGAATATTGGAGAATGTACGCGGCATCGGTGGCGTCTGCCACGCCGTCAAGGTTCACGTCGGAGTCGGGGGAGACGGTCTCTGCGGAAGCTTCCGCTGCGCCGTCCTCGGCTGCCTGCACGAGCAGGGCTGCCGCGTCGTTGGAATTGGTCTCGCCGTCTGCGTTGTGGTCACCGGCGGTTTGCCAGGGGGAGACCGGTACTGCTTCATATTCGACAGCATCCTCTAATAGGTTTGTTTCAACTCTTACCGAACTCAGAATATCACTGTATTTTTCCACAAGTTCCTGTCCGAATGCGTTCCAGAGCTGATATGCATCATAGGACTGCTGCCCGTCCCATCCGGTTGAATAATTGGGGAAAAGCTCGCTGTTTTCGGCATCACCTGCAAATACATAGGTATAAACCGTTCCCACATCACTGGGAGCTTCTTCAAACTGTGCGCAGGTAAATTCCGACAGTTCCGGAATGGTTGACGCATCCAGCACGATATCCTCGCTCTTTGTCTCAACAGTGTATTTCCATGCCATAACGGCTCGCTGATATTCTCTTCGAGTGACATACTGCACATTGGTCACACAATCCAAATTCAGTGCAAGCTGTCTGCTCAATTGGGTTAATGTCTGCTTGTTATTCGTGTCCATATGAATCATATAGGCAGTTCCTTCGGGAGTGCAGTCGGTGAGCAGCTCTGTCCATGCATGATCGCTGCTGCAATACGCCTCCCAATTGTAAAGCCCTTGGAAACCGTCGATTCCGCTGACCATTTCCTCCGTCAGTTCTGTGCCGTCCGTTTCTACCATAAGACCATAGTAGGAATAGGTTGTCACATAGGAAAGGAGACCACTTGAATCCTTGGCATACTCACCGGCAGATACGGACAAGGTCATTGCTGCTGTGCAGGTGAAGGCTGTAAGAGCTGCGAGAATTCTATTTTTCATAGGAAATCGCCCCTTCTATATCATATTAAGGAATTTTCTTCCTCACTATTATTATACCACGAAGCGTTATGCATGGTCAAGGTTTTTTTATGCTGCGAAATGACGAAATTCAACCGTGCTTTTTGTGCGGAAGGCACAGAATTCAGAGCAGTTTGCAAGGCAAAAAAATACAGTGGGGTTTCAGTGGAAAAAAGCTGACAAATGATTGATTTTTCCTCCGTAATCTGCTATAATAAAAATAAGTATGAAAAAATCACTAAACAGGAGGCAGTTATGAATCGAATTGAAGCTTTTTTCCACGATATGCAGCAAAAGCGTGTCGCATTCATCGGCACGGGGGTAAGCCATACGGAGCTGATTTCCCTCTTCTGTGACAAGGGCAACGGCGTGACGGTGCTGGATAAGCGCAGTGCTGACAAATTCCAGGAGACCTATGATCTGCTGAAGGCAAAGGGCGTGCAGTTCCGACTGGGAGAGGATTATCTCGATTCTCTGACGGATTTCGATGTTGTGTTCCGCACACCGGGTATGTATTTCGGCAATGAGGCACTCACCAAGGCGCGCGAATCCGGCGTGGTCATTACCTCGGAGATGGAAGTGTTCTTCGATCTGTGCCCCTGCAAAATCTATGCTGTCACCGGTTCCGACGGAAAGTCCACATCTACGACGCTGATTGCGGAAATTCTCGCAGCTTCGGGAAAAACCGTTCACAAGGGCGGCAATATCGGCAGAGCACTTCTGCCGATCATTGAAACAATTTCTGAGGACGATGTCGCTGTTGTGGAGCTGTCGAGCTTCCAGCTGTTCTCCATGCGCAAGTCACCGGACACGGCGCTCATCACCAACATCACGCCGAACCACCTCGATGTGCACGGCACGATGGAAGAATACACCGAGTGCAAGACCCATCTCATTGCGCATCAGAATGCATTCTCCAGAACGGTGCTGAACCTTGATAATGACGGAACCAAGGCACTTGCACCGATGGTGCGCGGCAGACTCAACTGGTTCACAAGAAGAGAAGTACCGGAGCGCGGAACTTTCCTGCGCGAGGACGGTATGCTTTGCTACACGGAAAAGGGCGAAATCACGCCGGTGGTGCATAAGGACGATATCCGGATTCCGGGCATCCACAATGTGGAGAATTTCCTCGGTGTGATTGCAGCGCTCTGGGGCGATGCGGAAATTCCTGCCATTGTGAAGGTGGCGAAGGAATTCGGCGGCGTGGAGCACAGAATTGAATTCGTCCGCGAGGTAAAGGGCGTAAGATGGTACAACGACAGCATCGCGACCAGTCCTACGAGAGTGCTGGCAGGTCTCAGAAGCTTTGATCAGAAGATCATTGTGCTGGCTGGCGGTTATGATAAGAAAATTCCCTTCGAACCGATGGCGGAGACAGTCTGCGAACGCGTCAAGACGCTCATTCTGATGGGCGTAACGGCGGAAAAGATCGAGAAGGCAGTTACCTCCGCGAAGAATTACGATCCGGAGAAGCTGCGGATCCTGCATGCTTCCTCCATGGAGGAAGCAGTCGAAATTGCCAGCAGAGAAGCGAAAAGTGGCGATATCGTAACACTCTCCCCTGCTTGTGCAAGCTTTGACTGGTACCCGAACTTCGAGGTCAGAGGACAGCACTACAAGCGACTCGTAAAGGAGCTGAGCTGATGCAGAAGGAACAACTGACGGCGCTGCTGACAGCACTGTGCACCGCACCCGGCATCTCCGGTGATGAGGGTACTGCCGCTGCGGCGGCAATGGATGCGCTGCGCGCATACTGCGAGGATGCGCATCTTTCCCACGGAAATGTGATCGGCACCTTCGGGAGCAAGGAACCTTCCGCACCCCATGTGCTGCTTGATGCGCATATCGACCAGATCGGCATGATTGTGACAAGCATCACGGAGGATGGCTTTGTGACAGTCGGCAATGTCGGCGGTATCGACCGCAGACTGCTCCCTGCGCAGAAGGTGCTCCTGCACGGTACAAAGCCCATCTCCGGCGTGATCTGCGCTATGCCGCCCCACCTGACAAGCGGCGAGGAAAAGGTGCAAAAATTCGAGGAGATCCGCATTGATACGGGCTTTAGCGCAGCGGAGCTGCGCACAATGCTTGCACCGGGGGACAGCGTGACCTTCACAGGTGTATGCACGCCCCTGCTGGGCGACCGCTTCACAAGCCCCTGTCTGGACGACCGCTGCGGGGTGGCAGCGATTCTGTACGCGCTTGACAAGCTGCAGGGAGAGGCACTTCCCTGCCGTGTGACCGTCCTGTTTTCAACACAGGAGGAGGTCGGCGAGCGCGGCGCGAAAATCGGCTGCTACGCGATTGATCCCGATATTGCGCTTGCCGTGGATGTCAGCTTTGCTGCAAATCTCGGCGATTCTGAAACAAAGACGGGCAAAATGGAAAAAGGCCCGATGATCGGCTTTTCTCCGTCCCTTTCCAAAACTGTAACCCGCGCGCTGTGCAAGGCTGCCGATGAGGAACAGATCCCCTGGCAGTACGAGGTCATGGCAGGCACGACCGGCACAAACGCCGATCAGTTCTCCGTCTGCCGCGAGGGCGTGAAGGCGTGCACGGTATCCATTCCGCTGCGCTATATGCACACGCCGGCGGAGGTGATCTCTGTGAAGGATGTACAGCTGACCGGAGATCTGCTGGCAGCCTATCTGAGGAGGTGCACAGAATGCTGAACAAGCTGAAGGAATTATGCCGGATCTGCGGTGTTTCCGGCGACGAAACGGCAGTGCGCCGCTATCTCAAAGAACAAATTGCGCAGATGCCGGATATTCTGGAGATGAGAACCGATGCCCTCGGCAATCTCCTTGTACACAAAAAGGGCAGAAAGCCTGCATCGCACACCGTTCTCATCGGTGCTCACATGGATGAGGTTGGTCTGATTGTGACGGGTATCCGTGCGGACGGAACGCTCTCCGTTGCCGCTGTCGGCGGCGTGGACGCCGATGTCGTGATCGGAAGAGCTGTGCTTGTCGGTGAACAGAGACTTCCCGGTGTGATCGGCTCTGCGCCGGTGCATCAGCTTTCTGCGAAACAGAGGGATGAAAAACCCGAATTTTCCGCACTTTTTGCGGATATCGGTGCAATGGGCGCGGACGAGGCAAAGCAGTATGTCTCTCCGGGTGACTGCGTGTATTTTGAAAACAGCTTCACGGAGCTGGGCGGCGGCAGAGTGACTGCGAAGGCAATTGATGACCGTTTCGGCTGTGCGGTGATGCTGGAGCTGCTCTCGGGAGAAATCCCCGAAGATGCGTGGTTCTGCTTCTTTGTACAGGAAGAGATCGGACTGCGCGGCAGCAGAACGGCGGCATTCGCTGTGAATCCTGATTTTGCACTGATTCTGGAAGCCACCACAGCTGCCGATCTGGACGGCGTGACAGGCGATGCCGCAGTCTGCCGGCTGGGCGGAGGCCCCGTGGTTTCCTTCATGGACAGAAGTACCATTTATGACAAGGCGCTGTACCGCGCGGCTTTTGAGGAGGCGGAGGCGCTGGGTATTCCATGCCAGACCAAGAGCCGAATTGCCGGCGGCAATGACAGCGGTGCTGTGCATATTACAAGGGATGGTGTGCGCACGCTTGCGATTTCCGTACCGTGCCGCTGCCTGCATTCCCCCGCCTGCACAGCGCAGGTAAGCGATATGGAGCAGTGCCTTGCCCTGACGACGAAAATGCTTGAAAGAATAGGAAAATTATGATACGTCAACTTGTAAATGACAGTGAACTGAATACTGACCTGCTGCGGCAGAGCTGGCGCGGCAGGAAGATGTATTCCTACTATAAGGCATATGGGCTGGAGTATTCCTTCTGCCAGTTCTTTGCTGTGGGCAAAGCCGGTGTCATGCTGCTGTTCAACAGCACCATTCTCATCTGCAATGCCGCTGAGGAGGATGCGGAGGATCTTGCGCTCTTCATCCGGATGCACATTCCCACACGAGTGGAATGCGATGAGCCGGTGCGCGCCCTTCTGGCGGAGCAGCTGCCGGAATACCAATCCCTGCACCGGACAACCTTTGAGCTGCAGCCGGATGTGGAGGGTACGGCATTTGCAGAGGAATTCGTGGAATTCAATCCCTCCTACTCCGATGTGTATGAAATCCTGCAGGCGGGCTTCCCGAATCTGCAGGACTATGCCCTGTGGCTGACGGACACTTCTCACCGCTGCAGGCACGGCGTCAGCCGGGTCATGACCTACAAAAAGAGCACCACGGCAACGATTATGTTCGACATCGACAACCATGTGCTGGTTGGACAGGTGGCTACGCTGCCGGAAGCGCGCGGACTCGGACACGCCCGGATTTTTCTGCGCTGGCTGGCTGGTTTTCTGTCACAGTTCGGCAAGACCGCCGTTCTGTATGCGCTCGATATCCGGGAAAGCTTTTACAAAGAAATTGGTTTCCGTGTTGTGGAAACAGAATATGTCCTTGAGCGGATTGAGGAAGCACAGGACAATATGACGAAAGGACGTCTGGATAATGGGAATTCTTGATTATTTTGCAATTGATCCGCGCCTTCTGCAGCTTGCAGAGCGGGCGGAGGAAAACTGCCGGAACTGCTTTGCGGAAATTGACCGTACAGCTGCACACAATGCTGCCAAGATTTTGTCGGCTTTTGGCGAAAACAGGGTGAGTGAGGCTTGCCTCGGCGGCAGTACGGGCTACGGCTACGGCGATCTTGGGCGCGATGTGCTTGACGCTGTCTGGGCACAGGTGATGGGCACGGAGGATGCCCTTGTGCGCCACAATTTCGTCTCCGGCACCCATGCGCTGTCCGTTGCGCTCTTCGGCGTGCTCCGGACGGGCGACAAGATGGTATCCATCACCGGAAAGCCCTATGATACGCTTGAGGAAGTCATCGGTATTGCCGGCGAAGCAGGAAACGGCAGTCTTGCCGATTACGGCGTAACCTACGGACAGGTGGATCTCCTGCCGGACGGCAGAGCGGATCTTGCCGCCATTCCGGAGGCTGTGAAGGGCGCAAAAATCGCCTATATCCAGAGATCCAGAGGGTATTCCCTGCGCCGTGCGTTCACGACAAGTGACATCGCAGAGATGGTACAGGCAGTCCGCAAAGGCAATCCGGACGCGATCATTATGGTGGACAACTGCTACGGAGAATTCGTGGAGGACAGAGAACCTACAGATGTGGGTGCGGATATCATCATCGGCTCGCTCATTAAGAATGCCGGCGGCGGCATCGCCAGAACCGGCGGCTACATTGCCGGTAAGGCAAAGCTTGTGGAGCTGTGTTCCTATCGCCTGACCTGTGTGGGCATGGGCAAGGAGGTCGGCTGCACGCTGGGAATGAACCGTGAGATGTTCCAGGGTCTGTACTTAGCACCGGATATTACCGCAAACGCCCTGAAAACGGCAGCCTTTGCGGCGGAGCTGTTTACGCTGCTTGGATTTACCTGCACACCGCGTGCGGATGAGCCGAGGGGCGATATTGTGACAGCGCTCCAACTGCAGACACCGGAGAATCTGATTGCCTTCTGTCAGGGCATCCAGAAGGGCTCGCCGATTGATGCCTTCGTAACGCCCGAGCCGTGGGATATGCCGGGCTATTCGAGTCAGGTCATCATGGCGGCAGGCGCCTTTACAAACGGCGCATCCATCGAGCTTTCTGCGGACGCTCCGCTGCGCGAGCCGTTTGCAGCATGGATGCAGGGCGGTCTGAGCTACCAGAGCAGCCGCATCGGCGTGCTGCTTGCTGCACAGGAAATGCAAAGCAGAGGACTTCTGCATCTCGAAAATCAAGAATAACAAGGAGGATTTCATCATGGCATTTTCGTTCAAAAAGAAGAAACAGCAGCCGGCTGCAGCCCCATCAGAGGGTACTGCCAAGGCAAAAAAGAAGCTCCCGAAGATGTCCCGCAAGGCAATTGCCGTACTTGTATTTGCAATTGCGGTCATCATTGCGGTGATCATTGGTGTCAATCAGTTCCGCCGCTGGCGCAATGACGGAAAACGCTATGCGGAATCCCTCTCCGAACAGATCGGCGTCAGCCCGAAAACAGCTGAAAAATACGCAAAGCTCTCCCTTGACGAGGCATCGGATTTCCCCTACATCAACATGGTCATGGAGCAGAAGGGCTACCGCTATGTCTATGAGAGCCGTGAAACGGTTTCCGTCAGCGGTGTTGCCATTCCGGAATGGGTCATCCTGCTGACCGTGGAGAACGCCACCGTCACCGAGGTTGTTTACTATGATTACACACAGCTCGGCAAATTCGGAAACGGCATCAAGGCGAAAAACCACATTGCCTGCGAAGGCATTGTGGAAGGAATGGACAGTGCACTTGTACAGGATTATATCGGCTTTGCACCCCTTTGCACAACCTACGAAAAGGAACTTACAACCGAATCCTACAAGTATTACTACGAGGATCAGAACACCGGAAATACGGTTTCCTATATTCTTTCCGTCTCCTATCCGGACGGCAATAAGCCTGCAGCTTCCGATAAGGCGAACCACTTCCTCTTGTCCATGCTCACTGTGGACTGATACAGCATTTACGCTCTCACGGGGGAAAAATGACGAATTCTGGGGAAGAAGATTGCTAAAAGATAAAGAAAATTACAAAACAACTACAAATCATCTCTTTCCGTATGAACAAACCCCCAAAAGGGTTGACATTCAGAGCGGAAACTGATAAAATAATGTAGAATAGCGATACCATCATCATTCGAAAGGAGAACCCCATGGGAGAAAGAAAACTCTGCTACGGCTGTATGCAAATGAAGTCGGAGCTGGATCGGATCTGCCCGCACTGTGGGTATACAGAAGGGTCCTCATATGACCAGAATTTCATTGCCCCCGGCACCGTTCTGAATGAACGCTATGCTGTCGGTGTCAAAATCGGACACAACAGCGAGGGTGCGACCTATATCGGCTATAATAAATCCATCGGCTGCCGTGTGCTCATCCGTGAGTATATGCCGCAGGGTCTCTGCGTCCGCGTGAAGGGCAAGGCGACCATCAGCGTCAACCCCAATCAGGTTGTGCAATACAAGGCGCTCATGGCGGAATTTACAGAGCTGAACAAATCTCTGGCGCAGATGCGTACTCTGACGCATATCAACCCCGTTCTCGATCTGTTTGCATCGAACAACACGACCTATGCTGTCTATGAATATCTGGAGGGCATCAAGCTGGTGGACTACCTGAAGGAAAACGCCGGCGAGCTGACCTGGAAGCAGGTTTCCGAGATGTTCCCGCCATTTTTCACGACGCTGAGTCTGATGCACAATTCTGGTGTGATTCACAGAGCCATCAGCCCTGACACAATCTATGTCACCGAAAAGGGTGAGCTGCGGCTTTGCGGCTTCAGCATCGGCACTGTCCGCACCGTACATACGGAGCTGCCCTGTGAGATTTTCCACGGCTATGCAGCACCCGAACAGTACTCCAAGTCGGAGGCCAAGCGGTCTTAGGAAGACAAC
>JAZQAA010000254.1:0-10300 GCA_045544975.1 Oscillospiraceae bacterium
CCCCTTCACGCCCCAGCTGCGTGCACTGGACGGCATCAATCCCTTTGACAAATGCTTTGCGGAAGCGAGAGCGCATGGTGTGACCTCCGTGATGGTTTCCCCCGGCAGTGCCAATGCCTGCGGCGGCGAGATGCTCCTGATGAAGACAGCCGGCCGCTGCACGGATGAAATGGCAATCACTGCCTGCGGCATGAAATTCGCCCTCGGCGAGAATCCCAAATCCGTCTACAGCGACCGTGACGAAACCCCGGTGACCCGCATGGCAACGGCTGCCCTCATCCGCGAGGGACTGCAGAAGGCAAAGCTCTATTCCGAGCGCCTGCACCGCTTTGAGGAACATCCGGATGAGGAGGAAATGCCGGAATTCGACGCAAAATGCGAGGCACTCCTGCCCCTGCTGGCAGGCGACCAGAAGGCGCATTTCCACTGCCACAGAGCGGATGATATCTGCACGGCACTGCGTATCTGCAAGGAATTCGGACTCGAATGCGTCATCGTCCACGGAACCGGTGCGCATATTGCAGCGGATTATTTCGGCGAGAAGGGCATTTCCGTGATCGCAGGCCCCATCATCTGTGACCGCTGCAAGCCGGAGATGCGCGAGCTTGCGCTCTCGAATGCAGCCATTCTCCATGATCGCGGCGTGAAGCTTGCGATTTGTACGGATCACCCCGAGGTGCCGATCCAGTACCTCTCCCTTTCTGCGGCGCTTGCCGTGAAGGGCGGTCTGCCCAGAGAAGCCGCACTGCGTGCGATTACCTCCGAGGCAGCGGATATCCTCGGCGTTTCTGACCGCATCGGCAGAATTGAAGAGGGGCTTGACGCCGATCTTGTTCTCTTTGCGGACGATCCGCTCAATGTGATGAATGACCCTGTCTGGGTGATGATTAACGGAAAAATTCTGGAAAGCTGATACGATTTCCATACGCCGCCACAGGCGGCAAAGTTCCCTATAACCCCCAGTATATAGCAAAAAAGCACTCCGCAGGAGGGCGGGGTAGGGTGCGGCAGCACCCTACCTCTTCCCCCCTCCCCTTTGGGGAGGGGTTGGGGGTGGGGCGAATTTAAGCGAAATAATATCTTATCAACAAGATAACGCCGCCACAGGCGGCGTATGATTTCCAAAAAAGGAGCTGAATGCTATGAGAACCATCACAGCACAAGAGATTACGGATGCCGTTGCACAGCTGTGCATCCGTGCGAATAAAGTCCTGCCCTGCCATCTCGAAGAGAAGATCTCCGCGTGCGCTGCGCAGGAACAGTCCCCCGTCGGCAAGGCGGTCTTTGATGATCTGATCGCCAATTTGCAGGCGGCAAGGGAGGAGGATTTCCCGATCTGCCAGGACACCGGCATGGCGGTGGTCTTCATTGAGCTTGGACAGGATGTCCATATCGAAGGCGGCACGCTCCGCGACGCCGTGAACAAGGGCGTTGCCAAGGGCTACACCGAAGGCTATCTGCGCTGCTCCGTAGTCGGCGATCCGCTTGAACGCGTGAATACCGGCGACAATACACCGGCAGTGCTGCATCTGGAGCTTACGGAAGGCGATCAGGTGAAGATCCCCGCCTGCCCGAAGGGCTTCGGCAGTGAGAATATGTCCTGCCTGAAGATGATGACGCCTGCGGCGAGCCATCAGGATATTGTCCAGTATGTCACGGACTGCATCGCCAAGGCAGGCAGCAACCCCTGTCCCCCGATCGTTGTGGGCGTGGGAATCGGCGGCAATTTTGAGGAATGCGCATTCCTTGCGAAGAAGGCACTCTGCCGAGATGCTGCCATCCGCAATCCCAAGCCCCTCTATGCAAAGCTTGAAGAGGAGATGCTCGATTCCATCAATAAGCTCGGCATCGGCCCGCAGGGCTTCGGCGGCACGGTGACTGCCCTTTGCGTGAATATCGAGGAAGGTCCGACGCATATCGCAGGACTTCCGGTTTCCGTGAATGTCGGCTGTCATGTGACCCGCCATGCAGAAATGATACTGTAAACCCAATGCGTCCGGATTCCTTCCGGACGCAAATTTTTTTAAAAAAACATCCAATATTTTCTTCACTCAGTTGTTTATATAATAGACGGCGGTTTTTACCGCACAAATTGGAGAGGAGTATTACTTATGAAAATGACAAAAATTACAGCGAGCCTGATGGCACTGACCCTTCTGACAAGCGGTATCACCGCATCCGCGGACGACAGCTACGGCAAATTTGTCTTTGGTGAAGATAATTTCCAGTTCACCAATAACGCCTATGCCTTCGGCGAAACCTACTACATGACCGATGCGGACGCTGCCGCACTGAAGGAAAATCTGTCCAACACCGAAATGCGCAGAGTCGAATGTTTTCTTGAGAACTTCAGCACATGGGGCGGCAGCTGCTACGGTATGTCGGCGGTTTCTCTGCTTGCGTGCTATGACCTCGTTGATTACGGACAGTACCGCACATGGGATCTGATCACGAAGCAGGGGCCTGCGGTGTCGCTCTATGACCTGACGCTGGAAGGTGCTATGGAGAAATATTCTATGCCCACCGATGAGACCTTGTCCCTCATCAATTACTACATGATGACCCAGTTCACCGACGCCATTCGTCAGCATGACGCTGCGCAGCAGTTTATGACGGAATGGGAGCGCGTGGAGCATCTCATTGAGATCACTTCCGATGGAAGTCCTGCTCTGCTGTGCTTCTTCGGTTACTGGTACGGCGGAGACAAAAGGGGCGGCCACGCCATCAATGCGGTCGGCAATACCGAATACGGCGATTATACGGTGTCACGGTGGATGCAGGATGAGGAAACCGGAGAGGCGGTTGTAGTAGATCTGCATTTCGATGCACGCATCCAGATCCATGACTGCAATATTTCTTCGGATGGGCTCAGGCATATCTATGATTCGGAGGGAAATCTGATCGCCACGGAGGAAATCAAGGCTGACGACCAGTGGATCTACCTCGATACCGAGAAGCAGAGCTGGTACATGCCCTACTATCAGATCAGTTCCGAGGAGGGCGGCAGCCTTCTTGCTGTTGCTGACCCTGCCATTGTGAATGCCAACGGCTTCCTCGAAGGCACGGAGGAATATGTCCGCGAGGAGGACTTCATCGCCATCCTGAGCTGTGACGGCTTCGATAGTGAGCATAATGTGACCCAGATCGACTACGCGGACGGCGAGTGGGCGGATGCGCAGGAGATCACCGCCGAGATGGTGGACGGTGCGTCGTACCTTGGCGCGAGCATTACCGACAGCGCATGGCAGTACACCCTCAGCGACGGCGAGAGCGGCTATGTGCTGCGCACGGATGAAAACGAAGTCCTTGACCTTGCGATGGATTACGAAAATTGTCTGCTCATTGCGGACAGCTCTGCAGGCTCCGAGGCGGTCTTCCATCCGGATGGCTATATGGAGCTGAACGGTACGGACAGCGACTACGCCTTCGAGATGGTCTGGAATGAGGGTTACTACACCGGCAGCTGGTACAGCTTCAGTGTTTCCGGCAATGCGGACAATGCATCCCTCCAGAAGCTGGAGTACGGCTACATTCTGACCGCGGACAATTTTGAGAATGTGACAGCCTTCGCGCATAATGACAATGCGCAGGCAAACCTGACCTTCTCGACCGATGCGGACTCCGTTCTGCTGTACGAGGTGAACGAAACGACCCTCGCCGCAGCCATCGACTCTGACGGCGACGGCACTTATGACGAAACTATCGCGCAGACCTCCCATCTCGGCGACCTCGACTACAGCGGCAGCGCGGATGCAACCGATGCAGCGGCAATTCTCGTTGCGGCAGCAAATCAGGGCTCCGGTGCAGCAAGCGGTCTGACGGACGAGCAGAAGGTTTACGCCGATGTGAACGGCGATGGTGCCTTCGATGCAACCGATGCCGCCCTCATTCTCGAATATGCAGCGTATGCCGGCTCCGGCGGAACGCTGACGATTGAGGAGTATCTCAGACAGGGATAAGGAGGGGTTTCCATGAAATGCAGAAAAATCACTGCAGCGATTCTCAGCTGCACGATGCTCACATCCGTGCTGCCCATGCAGGTCAGCGCGAAACCCCGCGTTGACCCCATCGGCGATGAAATTGAGCTGGGCGATCTTTTCTACCTCAATCACGGCGACCATATTGAGATCACCTGCACGAATCCTGTTGCCGGAGAAGCACTGGTCATTCCGGAGGAAATTGACGGTCTGCCGGTGACGGCGATTGCGGAGAATGCCTTTGAGTATGCCTCCTATACCCAGATCATCTGGCCGACTACAATTCCGGTGATCCCGAAGGGTGTGTTCAACAATTGTCAGTTTCTCTACACCCTCATCCTGCCCGATACCGTAACGGAAATTGAGGACGGTGCCTTTGCGGAATGCGCAGCGTTCGGCGATATTTTCTACGATGGTGACGCAGCCGCTTGGGATGAAGTCATCATCGGGGGCAATAACGATGCGCTCGAGAACGCCAATATCCATCTGGAATATACCTGGACGGATGAGGAAGTGGAATTCGTGGAAGGCGAGGACAACTGGAGCTTTTCCAACAGAGATCTTGAAGGGTATCTTCTGACAACGGAATTCGTTGACCGCATCACGGAGGGCTTCTGCTCCCGTTATCAGGAAGGTGTGCACGCGTGGTCGGAGAACCTCGCCGCTATCTATAAGGGTGCCTGCGGCGGCATGGCACTGGTGTCGTTCCTCGTCAGCCATGGCGTGCTGGATCCGTCCGATATCTACGAGGGTGCCGAAACGCTCTACGAGATTCCGCTGTGCGATGAATCCGTGCAGATGATCACCTACTATTTTGAGATGACAAGCAGGAATGAACTGATGGATCATGTCTGGAACGAAACATATTTCAATGCGAATTTCGAAGCATTTACGGAAAATCTGAACAACAGCGTTCCGGCATTTTTCTGCTACTTTCTTCCCGAACGGGGAATGCACGCCGTGGTTGCCTACGGCATCGAAGAAGGTGAGTGGACATACGGCGACACGACCTATACCGGACGATTCCTCATTTATGACAATAACCTGATCGACTGTGTGGATGAGGGGCATCTCTACTTTACGGAGAACTTTGAGGAGCTGTATATTCCCTACTGGGAAAGCATCGTGTATTTCAGCTGCTACATCATGGAACCGGACTATTACTTCCCCTACAGCCTGAACATGGCTGTACCGTATGAGAGTACCTACGCCCTCGGTGATGTGAATGTGGATGCAGCTGTGGATGCTGCTGATGCATCGGAGCTTCTCATTGCCGCGGCAGCTTCCGGCTCCGGCGCTTCCTCCGGCTTGAACAACGGTCAGAAATCTGCTGCAGATGTGGATGCTGATAAAGCCTACAACGCCACCGACGCCGCCCTCATTCTCGAATACGCAGCGTATGCCGGCTCCGGCGGTACGCTCACATTGGAGGAGTATTTTCGTTCATAAATGCAATTGTAACGGATGCAATGCGTCCGGCATATGAATATAGTAGTTTTCCATATTCTCTCCATATTGTTACAGAACCGGCTTGCTGCAAAGCTTGCCGGTTCTGTGCTTTTTTCCGTGCGAAAGAAAGCTCCCATGCAGTTTTTCCTGCATGGGAGCTGATTGTTGTTTATCTGCGGTGCGGTTTTTGCATCTTATCCAGATACATTTTCTGATCGGCTTCGGAGAACATTTTGTCAAAGTCCGCGTTCGTGGTTGTATGAATGCCAATGCTGACAGACACCTTATACGGTTTTCCGGAGGTGCGGTTGTAATTGGCGAGATACTGCAGAATCTTCTCCCGGATCTTATCGTGATCACAGGGATGCGGCAAAACCGCAATCAATTCATCGCCGCCGTAGCGCGAGCAAAGACCGGTTGCACACGCTGCATGGAGGGCGTCCGCTGCAACGGAGATGGCATTATCGCCCTCTCGGTGGCTGAAATGGTCGTTGATGTATTTCAGACCATCCAGATCGCAGAGAACAAGCGTCAGCGATTCGGGCAGGCTGAACTGAATGAGCTGCTGGTATTTACGCAGGAAGCCGTTGCGGTTATGCAGACCGGTCAGGGTGTCGTACTTGTACATATCCTCAATCATGGTCTGTAGGTGCTGCTGGTACTGTAAGTTCCGGAATCCGCTGATTGCGGAGTTCAGCGCGGATGCAATCTGGTTGATTTTCAGATAATTCTGCTTGCTCACATCGGCATAATGGAAGCACAGATAGCCAAGCGGCACATCGAAGGCGTGCAGGGCGATGAACACAAGCGGCACTCCGAGCTGCAGCTTATCTGCAATTCGCGGCACGATCTCATGGATCGAAATTTCATGGCTCTCAAATTCATTTGCGATGTCGGAATCACTGAGCACGAGCATGGTTTCATCAAAGGCTTCCGTTGTATGCATGATCTGCGGATTGAGCGTGAAATCCAGACATTCCGGCTTTACCATGGTTGTCATGCTGTAGAACAGTCTGCCATGGAGCTTCTGGCTGACGGAATAGCTGTTCTGGCTGGACTGGATGGACGCGATAACCTCACTGAGCTTTTCATCCTCGCCGCGGAAGCGGTTGAAATTATCCGTCAGCTCATTGAAAAAGTCCACACTGTCCTCCGGCTCGCACGCAGTGCAGCCGCAGGATGCCTGTAAGAGCAGCTTCGGCAGAAGGTAAGTAGTCTGTTCAATAGCCTCGCCCTGATCATACCGCAGCAGTGTCTGAGCTGCAAGCTCGCCGAGGGCATAAAAATCACAGTGCCCGGAGGTAATCTTCGGGACAGAAAGCCTTATGGCATCAATGCCGTCAAAGCCGGTAACAATGACATCCTCCGGAACCCGGTAGCCATGCTGGATCAGCGTGGAGGATGCAGCGAGCGCCATCGTATCATTGGCGCAAACAATGGCACGGGGAACCCTGTTGGCAGCAATCAGCGCCTGTACGGCGTGCTTTGCCGGCTCCGACCAGAAGTTTCCGTAGCTGATCATGCTGTCCGTTAATGTGATGCCGTATTCCTTCAGAACACGACGCATTGTTGCAAGGCGCGTGTCAGAGAACTGGTTATCCTTGAAGCCCGTAATATAATGGAAATCCCTCACGCCGTGATCATCGGCAAGATGCCGGATGATCTGTGCAAAGCCCTTGTCATAGTCAAAACGAATATTGTGACAGATCGGATCACTGCCGTCAATCAGAAAAATCGGCACATTCTTTTCATCGGCGCGGCTGCGCAGCCGCTCGGTGACATCGGTATCCATAATTTTTCCTTCGAAGATAAAAAGCGCATCTGTGATGTCAAAATCAATCAGATCGTAGATCGCTTTTTCCCCTGTGTCGAAGCTGGATTTCCAGTACAGGTCGGAGATTGCAGTGTACACAAATACACGCCAGCCCTGTTCCTTCAGCTTCTTGTGGAAGGCGTCAATAAAAAGCCTGACATTGTCCTCGTGGATTTTTGTCACACACAGCGCAGCGATTTTATACCCGTGCAGCATGGAATCCCCCCTTTCCGAATGAAATACATAATCATCTTATTATATCATATTTTTGGATGAATTGCAAGAGCTTTTGCAGTATTTTCGACAATTTATTTTCCATCCGTGGAATAAAATACATACAGTTTCGATTTTTTAAAAAGTCAACATTGTGCTGAAATGCGACTGACTGTTCCCATTGATTATAAGGTGAATTCTGCACGGATTTATGACGAAATCTGCGCACTTTTGGAATGCGCATTGAAAAAAGCAAGGTAAATCGGGCGTTCCCGCAGTTTTTCGTTTCAAAAAAATATATTGACATTCGTAAAAAACTCGTTGACAAATTATGATATATATGTTAACATTTAAATACAAGAAAAATCCAAAGAGAGGTGTATACAGATGAAAATGAAGAGATTCCTGCGTTTTCTGACAGCTGGGGTAATGGGTCTGACGATGCTTCCGCTCGTCCCCGCATCTGCTGCAACGGTTCTTACAGAGAATACCACCGGCAGTGAGGATGGCTATGACTATGAGCTGTGGAAGGACTCAGGTACAACAAGCATGACGCTCACCGGCGGGGGAACTTTCAGCTGCGAGTGGAGCGACATCAACAACGCGCTGTTCCGCAAGGGACAGAAATTCGACTGCACAAAGACCTATGAGGAGCTGGGCAATATCCAGGTGGATTATAATGTGGATTACAACCCGAACGGAAACTCCTACCTCTGCGTGTACGGCTGGACAAGAGAACCCCTGGTTGAGTACTATATTGTAGAATCCTGGGGCACATGGCGTCCGCCGGGAGCAACCTCCATGGGTACGATCTCCGTGGACGGCGGCACCTATGATGTGTACCATACCATCCGTGAGAACCAGCCCTCCATCGACGGCAATACCACCTTCGACCAGTACTGGAGCGTTCGTACGGATAAGAAGACCTCCGGTACCATCTCCGTCAGCCAGCATTTTGCGGCTTGGGAGGAAATGGGGCTTCAGATGGGTAAAATGTACGAGGTTGCACTCTGCGTAGAGGGCTACCAGAGCAGCGGCTCTGCGACGGTTAACCAGTTCGACATCAGCGTCGGCGGCGAAATTCAGACTCCTACCGAGCCGGAGCCTGTGGAACCGGATGAGAACGGCTATTTCTTCCACTCCACATTTGAGAGCGGTACCGACAGCTGGAGTGTCCGCGGCGATGACAGCATTGCTGCCACAAACACTGCTTATTTTATGGACGCACAGTCCCTCTATGTCAGCGGCAGAACGGATACCTGGAACGGTGCAGGCTATACGCTCAGCACATCCACCTTTGTTCCCGGCACCGCCTACAGCTTCAGCGCAATGCTGATGCAGAATGAGACCGCTTCCGAGGATTTCAAGCTCACCCTGCAGTACACTGCGGACGGTGAGGAGCAGTATGCAACGGTTGCAGAAGGCACCGGCGCAAACGGCGAGTGGGTACAGCTTTCCAACACAAGCTTCACCATTCCTGAGGGTGCAACAAGCCTCCTGCTCTATGTAGAAACCGCTGACAGCACAACCAGCTTCTATCTGGACGAGGCAATCGGTGCGGAGGAAGGCGTCGTTTATGATGCAGCAGGTTCCGAGGTAATTGAAACCACCGAGCCTACCGGAACTTATGGCGATCTGCCGCTTGGCGATACCGTACTGAACAGTATCTTGGATGTGAACGATATCATTCAGATGCAGAAATTCCTGCTCGGACAGACCGAGGAACTGTATTTCAACGCCGGCTATCCAGATTATATTGCAGAAACGGCAAATGCGGACATGGACGGCGACGGCGCGATCACAGTCTATGATCTGGCGCTCCTCAAGCGTCTGGTGCTTACAGGCTTATGAAATGACCCTTCCGATGCGGAAACGACAGAGGATCCTACTGAAACAGAAACTGTGGAGGGTCAGTGGTACAACACCGCAGATATCTCCTGGATTGATACCTCAAAGCCGATGGTGGCATTCTCCTTTGACGACGGCCCCGTAGGAACTGCAAGCTCCGACACCTCCATCCGGATTCAGGATGCGCTGTCGGAAAACGGCTTCCATGCGACATTCTTCTATTGGGGAAATTTCATCAACAGCGGCACTGAGGCGGAGATCACGCGGGCGTACAATCTCGGCATGGAGATTGGCAACCACACGATGAGCCATCCGAGCCTGTCCGGCATGAGTGCAGCGGAGATCCAGAATGAGATTGACGGCTGCAAGTCCATCCTGAACCGCCTGACGGGACAGGAGAACTTCCTCATCCGTCCGCCCTATCTTGCAGTGGATACTGCTGTGCAGGAAAATGCCGGTGCACCGCTGATCACCTGCTCCGTGGATTCCGCTGACTGGAACGGTGCCACCACACAGGAGATCATTGATAAGATGGTTGCAGGCATGAATGACGGCAGTCTTGATAATGCGATTGTGCTGATGCACGAGACCTATACAACCACCGCTGAGGCAATCGAATACCTTGCACCCTATATGAAGCAGCAGGGCTGGCAGATTGTGACGGTATCCGAGATGTTCAAGGCAAACGGCAAGGAAATGTATGACGGTACTGTCTACAGAAATGCCAACTAACATGATATGAGAGAAAACCCGCGACACCGAAAATGGTGTCGGGGGTTTGTGTTTACTTGAACATCTCCAGAATCGCCTGCTTCGGTCTTGCACCGACAGCCTGAGTTGCCACTGCACCGTCCTTGAGAACAAACAGTGCAGGAATGCTCATGATCTTGAATGCAGCTGCAAGCTCCGGTTCTTCATCGACATTCACCTTGCCGAATTTGTATTCCGGATGCTCCTGCGCAATTTCATCCACAATGGGGGCTAAGTCGGATCGTAGCCA
>JAZQAA010000255.1:0-7047 GCA_045544975.1 Oscillospiraceae bacterium
AGACCGAACATCTCGGAGGTGGATGCCTGATAGAAACGGCAGGAAGGCTTTACGGTGCGGATGGCTTCCAGCATATTGGTTACGCCGATGGCGTCAATATCTGCAGTGCCAAGCGGTGTATCCCAGCTTGTTGCTACGAAGGACTGTGCAGCCAGATTGTAAACCTCGTCAGCCTGGGAAATCTGCATTGCCTTAATCAGGGAAATCGGATCGGTCATGTCCGCATAAATGAGGGTTACCTTGTCCTTGAGATGCTCAATGTTGCCGTAGTCTACGGTTGCCTTTCTTCTCCAGATGCCGTAAACCTCATAGCCCTTCTCCAGCAGCAGCTCTGCCAGATAGGAACCGTCCTGACCTGTAATACCTGTAATCAGTGCTCTTTTCATGATAATTGTACTCCTTTATCTATAGTTTTGTGCTCTGCGTGTATATTAGGCAGAATTGCTGGCTCGGGGCTGACCACCGTTATCCCTGCCAAGAATGCGTGGCTTGCAATCTTAACGATTTCATTTTGCTCCTTTATGGGGCGAAATGAAATCGCTTCGGGATTCCAAAGGGATCACATCCCTTTGGCAGGGGGTATGGGGGACAGCGTCCCCCGATTACAGCAGTTCTGTTCTGTTCTGTTCACGAATAGCGGCAAGAACCTTCTTGATATCCTGTGTACTGTTCTTCGCGCAGACGAGCAGTGCGTCGGGGGTGTCTACGATGACCATATCCTTCAGACCGAGGATTGCCACAGTACGGCTGTCGCCGCAGACAGTGCAGTTTTTGCTCTCGATGCTTACGATATCGCCGGAGAACATATTGCCCTCCGTATCGAGCGGATTGATGCGCTGGAGTGCAAGCCAGCTGCCGACATCATCCCAGCCGAAATTACCGGGGATGGTGCGGATATCGGATGCCTTTTCCATAATGCCGAAATCCACGGATTCGGACGGAAGCAGGCAGAATTTTTCGTTCAGAACCGCCTCAAAATCCTCTGTGCCGTAGGCATCAGCAATGGGCTGAAGCCCCTCGTACAGATCGGGCATGAAGCGCTCAATATTATTGAGAATGGAAGAGGTCTTCCAGATGAACATACCGCTGTTCCAGAGATAGCCGCCGGACTTGAGATAGCCCTTTGCGGTCGCAAGATCGGGCTTTTCCACGAAGCGTTCCACATCGTAAACACCGTCCTTGCCGCTGCCCTTGACATATTTGATATAGCCGTAGCCGGTTTCCGGATAATTCGGTGTGATACCGAGTGTGACAAGCGTCTGGCCTTCCTCAGCCGCCGCTGCTGCCTTGCGGAGGGTGTCAATATACATATCCTCCGAGTGAATCAGATGATCGGAGGGCAGGACGAACATCACAGCCTCGCCGTATTTCTTCTGGATTACGGCAGCCGCAAGTCCCACACAGGGAGCTGTGTTGCGGGCACATGGCTCTGCGATGACATTTTCACGGGGCAGATCGGGCAGCTGCTCTGCAATCAGATCCATATATGCCGCATTGGTGACAATATACACATCCTCAGGCGGAACAATCGACGCCAAACGATTGACGGTTTTCTGAATCATGGTTTCGCCGTCCGCAGTCAGGGACAAGAACTGCTTCGGACAGCCCGCACGGCTCTTCGGCCAGAAGCGTTCGCCCTTGCCGCCAGCCATAATCACTGCTGTCATTTTCATTTCGTTTCATTTCCTTTCTGTTCCTGCCGGGCTTTTTTCAGATGCAGAAGCTGCGCATTGCTCTTCTGAACGGGGAAAATCGTGGTTTTCAGCGTCATCAGAACAATCTGAATATCCCGGAACAGGGAATAGCTTTCGATATACATTAAGTCCATTTTCAGTTTGTCATAGGGTGTGGTGTCATAAACACCCGTTACCTGTGCATAACCCGTCAGCCCCGCCTTGACATGGAGGCGATAGCGGAATTCGGGGAATTGCTTTTCGTATTCCTCACACAGCTCCGGCCGTTCCGGACGGGGACCCACCACGGACATATCTCCCTTGAGGATGTTGAAAATCTGCGGAAGCTCATCAAGACGGCATTTCCGCAGGAATCTGCCAACTCTTGTCACGCGCTCGTCATGGTCGGTGCAGACCTGCGCGCCGTTCGGCTCCGCATCAATGATCATGCTGCGGAATTTGATGACATCAAATTCCTTTCCGTCCTTCGTCAGACGGCGCTGCTTGTAGAAAATCGGACCGCGGTCACAGATCTTCACGGCAACCGCACAGCAAAGCATGATGGGAAGCGCCGGAATCATGACCAGAATGCAGAAGCAAAGGTCAAAAGCACGCTTGATCAGCCGCTGTTCAAAGGTCAGACCATAGTTGCGACACAGCAGCAGCGGTGTATCAAACAGCCGGATATCGTCCGCGCCGCGCAGAATAATATCGGAAATCTTCGGTGCAATATAAGCGCGCTGCTTCTGCTCGAAGCAGAATTTCACAAGATCATTGCGCAGCTGCGCAGGGATATCGCAGACGATCACGCCATCGAACTGAAGGAGCTTCTTTGTAATTGTCTCAAAATCCTCCTCCGCGCTGATGGACTCGCAGATCATATACTTGTCTACGCGGTAGCTCATTTTCATCACGAGATCCGCCGCCGCCGGACTTCCGTATACAATGACCAGCTTTCTTGGCGGATAGATCATAAAATACAGCTTGTTGGAAAGAAATGTCCACGCAACCAGTGTCACCAGCTCCGCTGTCAGTAAAATGCACATCGGGCGGATGTCCACAAAATGACGGGCAACCAGACTGACCTGAAAATAGGTGACGACATTGGCGCACAGCGTCGCCAATACCTGGGACAGCAAAACATCGGTTCTGCGCAGATAGCCGATTTTGAATGCGCCGTAAACCTTGAAGAACAAAAACAGCACCATGGTATAGATACCGATCATTACCCAGTTGCCGCGCCGATAAAAGGGCAGCACCATGCAGTCGGAATAATAATTATACCAGGTATAGGCAAACAGCAGCGTCAGCAGCGCCAGCATCACCATGGAAGAGAAAAACAGAACCATCCGTTTGTATTGCTCTCTCCGATGACGGGGCGCACGAATATAGCTTTCTTGATGCACTTGACTCGTCCTCTCTTTTGTGCCTGCACGGCAGAATGCTGTGCAGAAAATCCGGGGATATGCGGAATTTGTGTCTGTTTGAGCATACACCCCTACATCTTATTATTATAACAAACCGCCCACGCCCTGTCAATAGATTAGACAATTTTTTCAGAATTATTTGTCAGTTTCACACAAATATTTCACCGAATCACCGCACATTTGGCGTTCTGCCGCAGGAATGGCATTTTTCTTCCCAGAGGATGTAAATTTTCCGAAAAAGCCCTTCCCTTTTTCCAAAAGATTTGGTATAATAGAAGGACAGACAAAAAAGAAAGAAGGCATCCCTTTTGAACAAATACAAACGCCTTGCTATGAACACACTGGTCTTTGCCATAGGTTCGTTCGGCTCGAAAATTCTGCTGCTGCTCCTCAACAAGCTCTATACCCACAATATCGGCTCCGTGGACAACAGCACCAAATCCCTGCTCGAAAATACGGCGAACTTCATCATTCCCATCGTCACCCTCTCCATCGCCGAAGCCGTCATCCGCTACGGACTCGACCGGGAATACGACAAACGCGAGATCTTCACCTCCGCCTGCCTTGTGGAGGCAGCCGGCATGGGACTGCTGCTTGTATTATCACCATTTCTGGGGCTATTGCCCTACGCGGACGGCTATGTCCTCTATCTGCTTTTGTACATTGCCGCCTCGTCCTTCCGACAGCTCAGTTCACAGTTTGTCCGCGCAAGAGGGATGGTACGGCTTTTTGCACTTGACGGCATTCTGGCAACATTGACGCTCTTTTGCTTCAATGTGCTCTTCATCTCCGTCCTCAAATGGGGCGTTATGGGCTTCATGCTCTCGGTGATTCTGTCGGATTTCCTGTCCGGCGTTTTCCTCTGGATTACTGCAAAGCTGTGGAAATTCTTTGATGTGCGCTGCTATCAGCCCGATGTGATGCGCGTCATGCTGCGCTTTTCCATCCCCATGATTCCGACTGCCGTGCTGTGGATTGTCACGGGCTTCTCCGACCGCCTGTTTGTCCGCTATATGGACGGCTTTGCCGCCAGTGCCGATGTCGGCGCATCCGCAGCCGGTATCTATGATGCCTCATCCAAGGTGCCGAACCTCATCTCCATGGTTTCCACAATCTTCTTCCAGGCATGGAATATGTCGGCAATTACAGAGAATAACAGCCATGACAGAAGCAAATTCTACTACCGGATCTTCTCGGCTTACCAGTCGATGATGTTCCTTGCAGCTGCATTCATGATTGCGCTGGTGAAGCCCCTTTCCACACTCGTTGTGGATACGAGCGTGCATCCGGAATATGCGCAGGCATACCAGTATACTCCCGTGCTCATTATTGCCGTGCTGATGATGAGCTTCAACCAGTTCCTCAGCAGCATCTATACCGCTACCCAGAAAACCACCCACAGCTTCTGGACGAGTCTTGCAGCGGCAGGAACCAACCTGATTCTGAATATCGTGCTGATCTATCAGTGGGGCGTGCACGGCGCCGTATTTGCGACCTTTGTGAGCTATTTTGTGTGCTATCTCATCCGTATTGTGGATACGAGAAGACTCATTCCGTTCAAGGTGCACCATATGCGTTTTGTGCTGAATCTTGCGGTGCTGTTTGCGATGAGTGCTGCTGCAGTGACGGAGCCATCATTTCTCATTCCCTTCCAGGCAGGAATGCTCCTGTTCATGTGCATCTTTAATTTCTCTGCAATTATGCAGACGGTGAAGAAGATTCTGAAGCGATAGAACCCCATACAATTAAATTATAAAGGAGGAACCCACCATGTCCACACCCCATCTTCAAGGAAAAAAAGGCGATTACGCGCCGGTTGTTCTGATGCCCGGCGATCCGCTGCGAGCAAAGTACATTGCCGAAACCTTTCTCGAGAACCCTGTCTGCGTGAACGAAATCCGCGGAATGCTCGGCTTTACCGGTACCTACAAGGGCGTTCCGGTCTCCGTGCAGGGCAGCGGCATGGGCATCCCGTCCATCGGCATTTATTCCTACGAGTTGTTCCATGCATTCGATGTGCAGTCGATCATCCGTATCGGCACGGCAGGTGCCATTGCACCGGATGTGGAGCTGCGAGATGTGATTCTCGGACAGGCAGCCTGCACGAATTCGAATTTCGCGATGCAGTACGGACTCCCCGGCACCTATGCGCCCATAGCGTCCTACCGGCTTTTGTCCGCCGCTGCGGAGACTGCAAAGGAACAGGCACTTTCCATCCGTGTGGGCAATATCCTCTCATCGGATACATTTTATGATGACGCGGATTCCCTTGCGCTCTGGAGAAAAATGAATGTTCTCGGCATCGAAATGGAAGCGGCAGGTCTGTACATGAATGCAGCCCGTGCCGGCAAGGAAGCGCTGTGCATCTGCACGGTTTCTGACTGTCCGCTTGACGGAAAATTCACCACACCGGAGGAGCGCCAGACCGGCTTTACAGCCATGATGAAGCTTGCACTGGAGACTACAGTCCGCATTTCCAAATAATTTTTTGAAAAAAACCGATTTCTGAAAGAAATTATAAGTTGTTTTAAGATTACTTTAAGGTTCACCGGGTATGATAATAATGGATTTAGTAATCCCCCAATTCCCCCCATTATTATCATTTCATCTCTCTTTATCGCGGTGCCTTTTGAATCGGCACCGTATTTTTTTGCCGGAAATCCGGAAAGGAGGGAATACAAATGGATCAGAAACAGATTGACCGCATCAATTTTCTTGCCCGCAAGGCAAAGACCGAGGGACTGACCGATGCTGAGAAGCAGGAGCAGCAGGAATTGCGCGACGCATATCGTGCAAGCTTCCGCCGCAATCTGCAGGCACAGCTGGATAATACCTATATTATGGACGAGCAGGGAAATAAGAAAAAGCTCGGAGAATAAGCCTGTGATGGTTTCAAAATGTAAAACAGCCCATCCTTTGATAGGATGGGCGGTTCAGCTTGTCGCAAAAAGTTTCATAAAGTATGTTGCACCGGCATCACACAGGGTGCGGATGACGAAGCACCCTTAGATCCCTCATTAATAGCCAAAAAGCTTGCCGCAGGTGGGCGGGTGGAGGGGGCGGCGGCACCCTCCCTTAATTCCCCCTCCCTTTGGGAGGGGGTTAGGGGGTGGGCAAGTTTAGCAGGATTCACCCTTTTTCAAGGAGATGGGCTTGCATAAACTCCCCCACAGCTAACGCACGCCCTTCGGGTGCCCAACCCCTCCCCGAGGGGCTATACAATATTTATTATACCACATTCTGCCTGAAAATGGAATGTTAGTGAAAAACGCCATGAATTTTCTATGTTGAATCGCTCGCCCAAACTGCCCCCGCAGTTGACGCATGAATTTCTGTCGTGTTTCGTTAGAAAAACAAAGCCCCAACCCTTATCGGGATGGGGCTGCTTGCAGCATTGGAATTTAATAGGATTCGTACATGGTGACATTGCCGTTTTCGTCAAATGTCAGAGTATAGATATGACCTGCTGTGTAGGAAGCATAATGCAGCGTATCCTTCAGCCAGTCCTCCGCCGGAGTGCCATAGGGAATCTGAAAACTTGCATTTTCCAGTGTGACATATACCGGTTCATCACTGCTCTTGATGGTGTAATAAGGGGTACCTGTCACCATATCCATGTCAAAGCTGAGGAGATTTTGAATGGTGTATTTGTTCCCGTCAGCACCCGTCAGATAGAAGGTGCCGCGTCCGTTGTCATCGTACTCACATTTGACAATGGTGTATTCCTTGTTGGAAGTCGTGCAGAAGCTGTCGCCTTCGCCAAGATCCGCAACTGAAACGGGTGCACATTCCTTGTAGGTAAGTGTACCTGTGACCGCATACCCCTCACCAGTGTCGGTGATGGCATAGCCCATTACTGGATCCCCCGTTACATCAGAAACACCGGATGAAACGGTACCCAGCTCGAACGACAGGGCGTAGGGATAGCCGTACAAAGGCGTGATCTG
>JAZQAA010000256.1:0-18746 GCA_045544975.1 Oscillospiraceae bacterium
CGTAAGAGAGAGCATTATGAGAAGCCTTCTGTAAAGCGTAAGAAGAAGTCTGAGGCAGCGCGCAAGCGTAAGTATTAAGAACATTCGGGGATTGTATCCCTGTGGGCGTACCGTACCCGGTGCGCCCTTGTTTTTTAGAAATAACCTGTGAAAGGGGAGGCAAGAACATTGTTTTCTGCAACCTGCGCAGTGCGTTCCGTGTGTGATATTACACCGGAATTGCTTGCAAAAATGGGGATCCGTGGGTTACTGCTCGATATCGACAACACCCTGACCACCCACGATAATCCGGTACCTGCGCCCGGCGTCATGGATTGGATCGCTCTGATGAAGGCATCCGGTATCCAGCTGCGCCTTGTGTCGAACAACCATCCGCCGAGAGTGGAGCCGTTTGCGGAGCTTCTGGGAATTCCCTGCATCTGCGACAGCAAAAAGCCGCTCTCCAGCGGCTATCAGCGCGCCATGGAGGAAATGCAGCTTCCCAAGAATCAGCTCTGCGCGGTGGGGGATCAGATCTTTACCGATATCCTCGGCGCAAATTGGTTCCGTGTGAAAAGCATCTATGTTCCGCCGATGGAACTGGAAACCACCGCTTTCTTCAAATTCAAGCGGTTCATGGAAAAACCCTTCCTGCCTAAAAACTATCTTACGGAGGCGTAATGTATGAAAAAGAAAATCTTAGTGATGCATGGCCCGAATCTCAATCTGCTCGGTGAGCGTGAGCCGGGAATTTACGGTGATGTGAGCTTCGATGCGCTCAATCGGGAAATCATGAAACGCGCAGAAGCACTCGGTATGGAATGCGAAATCTTCCAGTCCAACCATGAGGGTGCGCTTGTGGATAAGCTCCATGAAGCCCGCAAGGAATTCTTCGGTGTTGTGCTCAATGCCGGTGCCTATACCCACTACAGCTACGCCATCGCCGATGCGATCAAGGCAATTAGAATTCCCGTCATTGAAGTGCATATCAGCAATGTATTTGCAAGGGATTCCTTCCGCTCCCATTCCGTGATTGCGCCCGTCTGCAGCGGCAGTATCTCGGGCTTCGGACTGCAGAGCTATTACCTCGGCATTGCAGCACTTGCGGAGATGAGCGAATGAAAAGCCGGATTGACGCCCTGATGCAGAGACTCCAGGGAAAGGCGGACTGTGCCCTGATCACGGACGATCTGAATCGCCGGTATCTGACGGGGATGAAATCCTCCGCCGGCACGGTGCTCTGCTTCCCTGAGAAGAGCTATCTGATCATTGACTTTCGGTACATCGAAAAAGCCCGTGAAATCGTGCACTCCTGCGAAGTCATCGAGCAGAAAAATACTTTTCGGCAGATCGCAGAGCTTCTGGAAAAGCACGGTGCAAAAAGCATTGCGGTGGAAGCGCACAGTATGTCATTGCAGCGCCTTTCGGGCTTCCGTGCAAAGCTTGAGGACTATGAATTCCTGACGGACACAACCCTCAGCGATGCGATCTACGCCCTGCGAACCATCAAAACGCCGGAGGAACTCACGAAGATCAAGGCTGCACAGGCACTCGCAGAGGATGCCCTGCACGCGCTGCTCGAACAGCTTCATGCCGGCATGTCGGAACGCGAAATTGCGCTGTTTCTTGATTTCCATATGCGGAAGAACGGCGCGGAGGATCTCTCCTTCGAGACAATTGCCCTGACAGGTGCGCATACCTCCATGCCCCATGGCGTTCCGGATGAGCGGCAGGTGCAGCAGGGGGATTTCGTCCTCATGGACTTCGGTGCAGTGGTGGACGGCTACCACAGTGATATGACAAGAACTGTCTGCGTCGGAACTCCGACGGAGGAGATGCGTGAGGTCTACGAAATTGTCCTCGCAGCGCAGAAGGCAGGCCTTGCGCTTGCAAAGGAAGGTGTATCCGGTCAGACGCTTGATGCGGCTGCAAGGGGCGTAATCGAAAATGCAGGATACGGCGAGGCATTCGGTCATTCCCTCGGTCATGGCGTGGGTCTTGAAATCCACGAATACCCCAATGCTGCCCCGAAACAGGAGAAGCTTTTGCAGGCAGGCAATGTCATTACCATCGAACCGGGAATCTATCTGCCCGGCAAGTTCGGTATTCGAATTGAAGATTTTGTGCATATCACCAAAAATGGATGTGAAAATCTAACGAATTTCACAAATCAGCTGATTTGTTTGTAATATTTTTCAAGAACTATTGAAAAATATTCGGATTTAGTGTAAAATAGAATATATAAGTTTAGAATCTACGGAGGTTTATTTTTATGATTACAGCAGGCGATTTCAGAAACGGTGTAACATTTGAAATGGATGGCAATGTCGTTCAGGTTGTTGAATTCCAGCATGTTAAGCCCGGTAAAGGCGCTGCATTTGTGAGAACCAAGTACAAGAATGTCATCACAGGTTCTGTGGTAGAGCGTTCTTTCAACCCGACCGAAAAGTTCCCGACCGCTTTCGTTGAGCGCAAGGATATGCAGTATCTGTATGAGGACGGCGGTCTGTACTACTTCATGGATATGGAGTCCTATGAGCAGCTGCCGATCGAAAAGGAAAAGCTCGGCGCAAGCTTTGCATTCGTTAAGGAAAATATGGAAGTTAAGGTTCTGTCCTACAAGGGCAATGTATTCGGCGTTGAGCCGCCCTTCTTTGTAGAGCTTCAGGTAACACAGACCGATCCTGGCTTCAAGGGCGATACAGCAACCAACGCAACAAAGCCTGCAGTTCTGGAGACAGGCGCAGAAGTAAGAGTACCGCTGTTCATCGATGAGGGTGATATGATCCGCATTGATACAAGAACCGGCGAGTATATGGAGCGTGCATAAGCACAGAATCTACGATCTCTGAAAGGGAGGTATGGCGATGATGGATAAGATTGCTTATTTGAAGGGACTGCTCGCAGGGCAGGGAATGGATGCTTCTTCTAAGGAGGGCATGGTATTCAACGCACTTTGCGATGCACTGGATCAGCTGGCGGCTTATACCGAAGAGCTGGAAGACCGTGTAGCAGAGCTGGAAGAGCTTTGTGATATCCTGGACGAGGATCTCGGTGATCTTGAAGAATTTGTACTCTGTGAGTCTGACGAGGACGGCTGCGATGGCTGTGACTACTGCGACAGCGGTTCCATTGATGATTTCGATGACTTCGATGACGAAGAGTGCTACGAAACCGTATGCCCTACCTGTGGCAAGTGCATCCTTCTGGATGAGCGCACACTGGAAGAGGGCGAAACAGTATGCCCGGTTTGCGGTGAGGAACTGGAATTTGATTTCGACGATCTCGAAATTGATGAACTGGCACCCGATTCCGAGGAGTAAAATGAATAACAAAACAGCAACGAAAATACAGTTTTCGTTGCTGTTTTTCTAAACGAGCATTCTATTCTGCGTTTTGCAGGAATACAATGCTGTGTGAATGATCAGAAAGGGTGAATACCATGGCTTTTGTAAAAAAAGAAGTAAGCGAGCTTTGCTGCAATCCATTCACTACAATCGGTGATGAATGGTTCCTGCTCACAGCAGGCAATCTCGAGAATTATAACACCATGACCGCGTCCTGGGGCGCAATGGGCGTGATCTGGGGCAGTCCTTCCGTGACTGCCTATGTCAGAACCTCCCGTCATACATTCGGCTATATGGAAGAAGGGGATACCTTCAGCATCAGTGTTCTGGAGGACGGCAACCGTGATGCACTGGCATTCTGCGGCTCGAAATCCGGCAGGGATTATGACAAGGCAAAGGAGACCGGTCTGACGCCCATTGAGCTGGACGGCGTGACTGCCTTTGAACAGGCAAAGCTTGTACTGATCTGTGAGAAGACCTACAGCCAGATGATGGAAGAGGGGTCTTTCACAAAGGGCGAAACCTACGACAGATGGTACGGCACGGATCCCATGCACAAGATGTACATCGGTAAGATTAAGGCTGTCTATGTAAAGGAATAACCAAAAAGAGCGGAACGCATCGTTCCGCTCTTTGTAGTTTGTCGAAATCGAAGGGTATCTCTGCGATTTTTCCCCACCCCCTGCCCCCTCCCCAGAGGGGAGGGGGATAAGGGAGGGTGCTACCGCACCCTCCACCCGCTCTCCTGCAGAGCGCTCTTTTTACTGCTTTGCTGCAATCTTATATTCATCCCCATCGCGATAATAGGGACAGCATTTGTAATGCCCCTGCAGAAGACGGGCGTACTCGTCCTCATCCAGATTCCGTTCGCAGACATAGCACTCCCATTCCTCATCATAGGTGTAGTAAGCGCAGGTTTCACATTCCATCCTGATCCCTCCCATCAAAAACGCCTCCAACCGGAATTGGAGGCGTGATTGTTTTTTGCGGAAATTATTCAGCAGCTTCTTCAGCAGCTGTCTCTTCCTCAGCAGCGGAATCCTCACCCTCTGCTGCGCCGGAGCCTTCGCCCAGACCAGTGATGGTGAAGTTAACCTCTACAGAATTCCAGGTCTTGAAATCCTCGGGGTTTACAATGTGAGGAGAATATGCGTCAGCACCCTCTACCTTGTTGCCAGCTGCATCGAAGAGTGCGCCTTCAGCACTGCGAGCATCGCCCGGCAGAGCATCAGCAGCCATGTAGCCGTTGTAGATGTTGGAACGCAGCTCTACGCCGTCATCGGAGGAGGTGTAGTTCTTAGCGGTCATCTCAATTTCCTTGCCGTCAACCAGAATGCTGTCGATGGTGATGACAGCGTTGGGACAAGTCTGGCTGCCGTCCTTGATGATGATAGCGGAGAATACCAGACCCCACGGTACATAGTCGCCAGCGTCAACCTTGTAGCCGTTTGTGTCAGTAGTTACGCCAACTGTGTAGGAGCCGTCGCCGTCGATGGTAGCAACCTGTGCATCATAGGAGAGCATATAGCTCTTGCCGTCTGCAGCATCGCCCCAGTACTGTACCCAGTAGCCCTCTTCGCAGATAGCGAGATATGCCTGACCGGACTCAGCAGAAATTGCGGGCTCGATATCGAGCGGCTCAGTCTCAGCCTGTGTTACTTCCTCAACCTCCTGCATGGTAGCAGCTTCGGTCTCAGCTTCAGTAGCGGAATCCTCTGCGGACTCAACATCAGCTGCGGAATCAGCAGCGGAATCAGCCTTGCTCTCTTCCTTTTCGCCGCCGCAAGCGGTGAAAGCGGAAGCCATCATCAGTGCTGCCATCAGGCAAGCGAGATATTTCTTCATTTTCATAGTGATTTCCTCTTTTCTTTCTTTCATGGTCAAATTCTGCGTAACCATGAACATTCTGTGGGTTGCAAGGTGTGACAGACCTCTGTCACGGACCTGTATAAAATAATGATACACGATTTTTGCAAAAAGTGCAAGACATAAAATGCACAAAATCAGAATTCGAACCACTTTTTGATTTGTGGATTCTGTATATCGGATTCACCTTGGATTTATGCCATTTCCTCTAATTCGCAAAGCTCCATAAAGCATTCTTCCGAACGCAGCTTTGCATACTCCAGCTCGGCGCAGACATCGTGCATTTTCTGGTAATCCGTGCAGACCTCCTGCAGTGTGAGCTGCTCTTCCAGCTCTGCAATTGTGCTGTCGAGCCGTTCAATCTCCTGTTCCAGCTCGCGCATTCTGTTGCGCCTTGCGGCGTCCGCACTGCGCTGCGCCTTGGAGCGATGGCTGACAGCAGCGGTTTTGGGCTTCGGGGGCTGGGCGTTCTGCTGCGCTGTGAGAGCCGCTGCAGCCTTTGCCTTTTCCTCGAGATACGGCTCAAATCCGTAGGGATGGAGCGTTACGCCCTTTTCCGTGATTTCCAGAATCTGCGTTGCAATGCGCTTGAGGAAATAGCGGTCATGGGAGACAAAGAGCAGGGTTCCCGTGTACGCGCACAGTGCCTCCTCCAGAACCTCCTTCATCGGAAGATCCAGATGGTTGGTCGGTTCGTCAAGCAGCATCACATTGGCGTGCTCGAGCATCAGGAGCGCAAAGCATACTCGCGCGCGCTCACCGCCGCTGAGCGCGGAAATGCGCTTGAACACATCCTCGCCCGTAATACGCACCTGACCGAGAATATTCCGGATTTCCACATCCAGCATTGCCGGAAAACGATCATGCAGCTCATCGAGAACGGTGTTGTCCGGATTGAGGTTGGTGCTTTCCTGATCGAAGTAGCCGAGCTTCACATTTTTATTGAATCGAATGAGTCCCTGGTGGGGGAGAATTCCCAGAATTTCCTTGAGCAGCGTGGATTTGCCGATGCCGTTCACGCCGACGATGCCGATTTTATCGCCGCGCCGGATTGCAAAGCTGATCCGATCGAGCAGCGTTTTGCGGTCAAGTCCCTCACCGACGGAAATATCCGCGTCCCTTACCTCCAGCACATCCAGCGGCGGTTCCACTTCATAGGAAAACCGCAGAACTGCGCGCTTTTCGTGCGTGATGGGCTTTTCGATGCGCTCCATTTTATCGAGCTGCTTCTGGCGGCTCTGCGCAGATTTGGAGGTGGATGCGCGCACGAGATTGCGCGCCACATAGTCCTCAAGCTTGGCAATTTCCTTCTGCTGCAGCGCATATTCCTTTTCCTGCCGCTCCACAGCAGCAGCCTTCAGAACGGTATAAGCCGAATAATTCCCCTTGAATCTTGTCAGCCTTCCGCGCTCAATCTCGCAGATGGAGGTCGAGAGCTTGTCCAGAAAATACCGGTCATGGGAGACAATCAGCAGCGCGCCCTTGTAGCCCTGCAGGTAGTCCTCAAGCCATTGGATTGTCTCGAAATCCAGGTGGTTCGTCGGCTCGTCGAGGATGAGCAGATTCGGAGCTTCGAGCAGGAGCTTTGCGATGGCAAGGCGCGTTTTCTCACCGCCGCTGAAGCTTGCCACCTCGCGATGGAATTCCTCAGCCGTGAAGCCCATACCGTGCAGAACGGTCTTGATCTTCACATCGATCTGGTAACCGTCGTTTGCTTCAAACCATGTGCTCATCCGGTCGTATTCCGCAGAAACGGACATATCACCGCTTTGCATGGCAAGCTCCGCCTCGCGCATTTTTTCCTGCGTTGCAAGCAGCTGCGCATAGACGCTGCGCATCTCCTCCCATACTGTCAGGGCGGAATCGAGGGCAGCGGACTGCGCAAGGTACCCTACCGAGGTCTTGGAACCTCGGATGATCTGACCATCGCCTTCCATCTCATGATCGGGTAGAATTTCGCCGAGCAGAATTTTCAGAAGTGTGGATTTTCCGCAGCCGTTTGCGCCGATCAGACCAATGCGGTCATGATCCTCAATCTGCAGATTGATGTCGGAGAGCAGCGGCACACCATTATAAACTTTATGTACATTGACTGCCTTAAGCAGCATAGTATCACCTCACATTAC
The DNA here is from genome assembly GCA_045544975.1 of Oscillospiraceae bacterium. Lineage (GTDB taxonomy): Bacteria > Bacillota > Clostridia > Oscillospirales > Ruminococcaceae > UBA3855. The sequence goes on from JAZQAA010000256.1 coordinate 7,319, forward strand.
ACTCCTATTTATTATAGCAGGAATTCGGGATCTTGTCAAATCTATTGACATTCCCTCCCAAATCCATTATAATAAATAACGGAACATTCAGATTGTGGAAAGGAGGACAGCCATTGAAACGCATACTGACCATTCAGGATATTTCCTGCCTGGGGAAATGCTCCCTGACCGCCGCACTGCCGATTCTGTCGGCGATGGGACATGAAACCGTGATTCTACCCACCGCAATGCTGTCCGCGCATACTGCCTTTCCGGACTATACCTTCTGCGATCTTACAGAGCAGATGCGCCCGATTGCGCAGCAATGGAAGGCGCAGGGGATTACCTTTGATGCGATCTATACGGGGTATCTTGGCTCGGTTTCGCAGGTTGCCATCGTCGAAGAGATCATTACGCAGTTCCGCGGTTCGGAAACCTGCGTGTTCGTGGATCCGGTTCTGGGGGATTTCGGAAAGCTCTATTCCGGCTTTACGCCGGATTTTCCGGAGAATATGAAACGCCTGTGTATGGGGGCGGATGTGATTGCGCCCAATCTGACAGAGGCTGCCTGCCTGCTCGGGATTCCTTATCCGGAGCATTGCGACGAAGCCTGCGTTCGCAGCATCCTCAGCGGACTTTCGAAGCTTGGCGCGGACAAAGTCCTTGTTACCGGCATCAGCCTGCGTGAGAACGAGGTTGGCTTTATGGGGTATGATGTACAGGAGAAACGCTATTTTTCGTACTTCCATGAGAAATTCCCCCAGCAGTACCACGGTACCGGCGATGTGTTTGCAAGTACCTGCGTCGGAGGACTGGCGTGCGGTCTGTCGTTTGAAAACGCCACCAAGCTTGCGGCGAATTTCACACTCGAAAGCATCCGTGCAACGGAAATTGCGCCCGACGCGCGCTGGTACGGCGTGCACTATGAAAAGGCATTCCGTTATCTTTTGCAGCATCTTCCGGAACTGCCATAGAACGGATTGAAGAAGCCCCGAGACGGGGCTTTTTGCTTTCGAAAAAGGGGCAGGTTCTCGAAATCTGCGCCTTCCAAATTGTTTCCGAGGGGTGAAAAGGGGACGGCGTTAGCTCGTCCCCTTGGCAGGTGGAGGAGGCGGCAGCCTCCTCCACCTTACCCCCTCCCTTCGGGGAGGGGGAAGGGGTGGGGGCAAATATACAAAAATCCCCTTCTTGATAAGCCCCACAGCGGGGCTTTCTTTTTTATTGAAAATGCCACAGAATTGTTTTCGATTTTATGCAATACGCTGATTTTTGACAAATTTCATTCTTGCTATTGCACAAAAAAAAAGAATGTCGTATAATAAAAAATGAAGAAAAATTACTGGTGCCAGAAAGGCGTTTTTTCAGCCCTTTTTTGGCAGGAAATTGTACAAAAAAAGAAAAGTTTCCCAGTAATTGACAGTTTTTCTTCGGGAACAAAAGAACAATAGAAAGAGCATAGGTGCAACAAAACATGATTTTTTCCAGTCTGATTTTTGTGTATCTCTTTCTGCCGCTTTGCCTGATTTCCTATGCGGCAGTGAGTAAGACTTCACATCGAAATATAGTATTAGTCATTTTTTCTCTCCTCTTTTATGCCTGGGGAGAACCAACGCGTATTATTTACCTGCTTCTGAGCGCATTTTTGAATTATCTGTTCGGTCTTGGAATCGGAAAATGGCGTAACAGCTTCAAGGCCAAGCTTACCCTCTGGATTTCACTTCTTTACAATCTCGGCATGATCGGTGTTTTCAAATACAGCGGCTTCCTGATGGAGAACATCAATGCATTGTTCGGGTCATCCTTCCCTGTTCCGGAGATCGCTCAGCTTGTGGGTATCAGTTTCTACACCTTCCAGGTGATGTCCTATGTCGTCGACTGCTACTGGGAGAAGGTGGAGCCGCAGCGTAATCCGCTGAAATTCCTCCTCTATGTCTCCCTCTTCCCGCAGCTGATTGCAGGTCCAATTGTGCGCTACAGCACAATTGCAGAAGAAATTGACCACCGTCAGACCACGCTTGAGGATCTCAGCGGCGGTCTGACGCGCTTTGTCATCGGACTCTCCAAAAAGGTCATTCTTGCAGATCAGCTGTTCCGGATTGTGGATGATTTCCTCGGCGGCATTGACTCCCAGACCATGCTTGCAACCTGGTACGGCGTGATCATCTATTCCTTGTACATCTACTTCGATTTTTCCGGCTATTCCGATATGGCAATCGGTCTTGGCAGAATCTTCGGATTCCATTTTGATGAGAACTTCAACCATCCCTTCCTGTGCAAGGATATTACGGAATTCTGGCAGAGATGGCATATCTCCCTCGGTTCGTTTTTCAGGGATTATCTCCTGCCGCTGTCCTTCTTCGGTTTCCGCAATAAATACCTGAGCCTCGGTATTGTCTGGCTGTGCACCGGCATCTGGCATGGTGCAAGCTGGAACTACATCATCTGGGGGCTTTATTATGGTGCCTTCATTTTGCTCGAAACCAGAATCGGCAAGAAAAAAATGCGGAAGATTCCGCTTGTCATCCGTCACATCTATAACAAAATTGTGATCATCATCGGCTTTGGCATTTTCTATTTCGAGGATACCGGAAAGCTCCTGACCTTCCTGCGCAATCTTACACCATGCAATCCCAATGGACTTGCAAGCTCCGTGGTTGCGATGTCCTTCACGAACAATCTGTTCCTGATCATCGGAGCGATTCTGTTCACATTCCCCCTCCTGTCCCTGAGCCAGAAGCTCTCCGAGCGTTCGCTCAGACACAAGGTTTGCCTGTCCGTTGCCGGCACTGCAGCCTGCGCAGCCATGCTCATTCTCAGCAGCATTCTGATGGTTGACGCAACGACAAAGGCATTCCTGTACTATCGTTTTTAAGGGGGGAGTATCATGAAACAGACGACAAATGCCGATACACAGAATAAAACACCCGTCCGCCGCCAAACCGAACACCGGCTGATGACATTCAATGTCCTTGTGCTCATCGCTGTATTGTTTGGAATTGCCCTGTTCCTGCTGCTGGGCAAGCGCCCGACAAAATCCGAGCAGGAGAACCGCGATCTTGCGCGGATGCCGAAGTTCACCCTGTCCGCCTATCTGGACGGCAGCTTTACGGCGGATTTTTCTGAATTCTACAATGATACCGTTCCTTGCCGCAGCTATTTCAAAGCGGTGATTTCCGATTTCCGCGCAAGCCTTGGCATCGAATACGATGACGGCGTCAAGCTCATCGGCAATGTCCCTACCCCTGACGAGAAGGAACCCGATTTGCCGGCGATTGAGAAACCGACTGAGGAACCGGAGACGGAGGAAAAGGAAACCAACAAGACGGAGGATCCGGAAAAGGAAACCGATCCGGAAGATGAGGAAACCACGGAGGAGCCGACCGAGGAGCCGGAGGAAGAGGATATTAACGGTGAAATCGCGAATAATATCCTCATTATCAAAGACCGGGGACTCATGCTCTACGGCGGCAGCTTCACCAGAGGTCAGGCATATGCCGAAACGCTCAACGAATACAAATCCCTGCTCGGCGACAGCGTGAATGTCTATTCCCTCGTTGCACCGACTGCGGTGACATTCTATCTGCCGGAGAAGTACAGCTCCTATTCCGCGAGTGAGCTGGAAAATATCGCGCATATCAACAGCTTCTTTGACGGCGTGATTCCTGTGAATGCGCAGGATCTCCTCTTCGAGCATACGGAGGAAGCGATTTATTCCAGAACTGACCACCACTGGCAGCCGCTCGGTGCCTATTATGCTGCCGAGGCTTTCGCAGAGGCAGCCGATGTGCCGTTTGCACCGCTCTCCGATTATGAAACTGTCACGATGGAGGGCTATGTCGGCACACTCTACGGCTACACGAACGAAGCGGTTCTCAAGGACAATCCCGAGCCCTTTGTCTACTACAAGCCGCAGAACGAATACACGACAACCTACTATGATATTGACATGACCAATGAGCGCGAAGGAAATCTGCTGATTAACCTCGACAATGTCGCAAGCTCCAGCTGGTATCTCGTATTCATGGGCGGTGATGAACGCATCACTCATATCAAGACCGACTGCGACAACGGCAGAAAGCTCATGATCATCAAGGACAGCTACGGCAATGCGCTTGTACCGTGCCTCACCCAGTCCTTTGAGGAAATCTGGGTTGCGGATATGCGCTACTTTGAACCGGGAGCCATCGAATTCATAGAGGAGCAGGGGATTACTGATCTGCTCTTTGCCATGAATACCTTCAGCGCAACCGGCGGCAATTCCGAAAAGCTGCAGGGGCTTATGTACTAACAGCTCAACTTTTAGAAAAATGGTTTCAAAAGGCGGCAGCCTTTGGCGGCGGCGGTGCGCAGCACCGCCCTTTAAATCCCCCTCCCCTCTGGGGAGGGGGTATGATGCAGTTTTGTACGACGATTGTCAAAGTGCTAAAGACAATGACCAAACAGGGGGATGATTCTATGCTGCAAGAACTTTGCTATCCATTCGACAGTGCGGCAATCCTACAGAAAAGACGCCGTCTGCTGCGGACACTCCGTGAGCAGGCGCAGGGGGCTGTGCCGCTTCGCATCGCCGTTCTCGGCGGTTCGACCACAAGTGATATTGTCCTGACACTCGAACTCTTCCTTCGCAACCGCGGCATTGCACCGGAGTTCTGGGAATCGGAATACGCCCAGTACTGGAACGATGTGATGTTCGATAATAAGGAACTGGAGGCATTCCAGCCGGAGCTGATTTTCATTCATACCTCATCGCGGAATGTGCAGGAATACCCTGCGCTCCAGGATAGTGCGGAGGTTGTCGAGCACAAGCTCGAGATGGCATATTCCCATTTTGAACAGATGTGGGAGCGCCTTTCCGCTGTCTACCAGTGCCCCATTATCCAGAATAATTTCGAGATGCCGCTGACCCGTCTGCTCGGCAATCGTGAAGCCGGCTGCATCCACGGCAGAATTGATTTTCTCACGCAGCTCAACTGCCGGTTCTATGCCTACGCCAAATCCCACAAGAACTTCTATATCCACGATATCAACTATCTGTCCGCCTGCTATGGCCTTGACAAATGGCTGGAGCCGTCCTACTGGCATCTGTACAAGTACGCGCTCTGTGTGCCGGCAATTCCGGAGTTCTCCTACAACCTTTCCAATATCATCTGCTCGCTGATGGGCAAAAACAAGAAGGTGCTTGCCCTCGATCTGGACAATACCCTCTGGGGCGGCGTGATTGGTGATGACGGACAGGCAGGCATTGAAATCGGGCAGGAAACCTCCGTCGGACAGGCGTATGCACAGCTGCAGGAATACCTCAAAGCCCACAAGGAGCTTGGCGTGCTGCTGACGGTCTGCTCGAAGAATGAGCACGAAAATGCCCTGCTCGGACTGAACCACCCCGACGGCATTCTGAAGCCGGAGGATTTTGTCACGATCAAGGCGAACTGGGAACCGAAATCCCAGAATATCCTCGATATGGCGCAGGAACTGAGCCTTCTGCCGGAGAGCTTTGTCTTTGTGGATGATAATCCTGCGGAAAGGGCGATTGTCAGCGCGCAGCTTCCGGATACGGCGGTGGTACCGTTTGACAGCGTGGAGGAATGTATGCTTGCGATCGACCGATGCGGCTATTTCGAAGTGACGACCCTTTCTGCGGATGACCAGAAGCGCAATGCCATGTATCGGGCGAACGCCCAGAGACAGGCAGCGCAGCAAAAATTTGCGAGCTATAAGGATTTCCTGCTGAGTCTCCATATGAAGGCGGAGATCCGGGATTTTGATCCGGTGCACCTGCCGAGAATCACGCAGCTGACGAATAAAAGCAACCAGTTCAATGTCACCACCAAGCGCTATACGCAGGCGGAGATGGAGGAGACGCTGCAGAGCGATTCCCATATCCGGCTGTACGGAAGACTTGAGGACAGCTTCGGCGACAACGGTATTGTGTCCGTTGTGATCGGCAGAAAGGAAGCGCAGACCCTCCACATCGAGCTGTGGCTTATGAGCTGCCGCGTTCTCAAGCGCGACATGGAATTTGCGATGCTCGATGAGCTTGTGAAGGTTTCCCGTGAACAGGGGATTGCGGAGATCGTCGGATACTATTATCCCACAAAGAAAAACGCCATGGTTGCGGAACTTTACGGCACCTTTGGATTTGAAAAGTGCAGCGAGGACGCTGACGGCAATTCCGTCTGGAAGCTCAGAACCGAAGAATATCAGAACAAAAATGAAGTAATCAAACTACAGGAGGCAATCAAAAAATGAACAGAACAGAAGTAAAAGAGAGACTGACCGAGGTGTTCCGTGATATTTTCGACGATGACAGCATCGTCCTGACGGATGCGACATCCGCAAAGGACATCGAGGACTGGGACAGCCTGGAGCACATCAACCTCATTGCGGCAGTGGAGAAGGCATTCAAGATGCGCTTTACCATGCGTGAAGTCAGCGGCATGAAGAATGTCGGCGAGATGATGGATATTGTCTGCGAGAGGGCGAAGTAAATGGCAGAGCTGGCAGTTCCTCAAAAACAGAAATGCAGTCGGCATAAAGAAAATCCAGAACAAAGAAACGGAGAAGATGCGTAGTCTTCTCCGTTTTCGCTTGTTAATGAAGGGCAAATTCCGCTAAGCGTTTCCCATTTTCACAGTGCCGGTACCCTTCCGTCAAACACCGTCTCTATGTATTTGTTCGAAAACTCCGGTGTATAGACCCATTGGTCAATATGCGTGCCCTCATAAAAATACCGCAGCGGATCCGGTGTTGTTACCTTCTCACACACATCCACCAGAATCAGCTTCACCTTGAGCTTTTCCGGAATGAGCGCCTTGATGTACACACTCGTCCGCTGCCCGATCTCCACAGGATGCCGCAGCTCTGCAAGCCCCGCAAGATTCGGCATCAGCTCGATGAATACGCCGTATTTCTCAATGCTGCGCACAATGCCACAGGTGGTTTCTCCGACATGGAAGAGGGATGCGTTCTCCTCCCATGTGCCGAGCAGCTCCTTGTGCGACAGGCAGATGCGCTTATCCTGCATACTCCGGATGATGACCCGGACATTCTGTCCGACTGTAAAACGGTCGGAGGGATGGGAAATTCTGGATACGGAAATTGCATCAATCGGGATCATGGAAACAATGCCGCAGCCGATATCCACAAATGCACCGAATGGTTCTAAGTGCGTTACCCTTGCCGGAATCACATCCCCCGGACAAAGCCGCGCATGGTACTCTTCCGCGCACTGCTGCTGGACGAGCCTTCTCGAAAGAATAGCAATCGGTTCGCCGGAGGAATGCTGCTCAATCCGCAGCACCCGAAAGCAGACAGGCTTGCCCACTCTTGCAATCAGGGCAATGTCACGAAGCTCCCCTTCGGCAATGCCGAGTGCGCCTTCTTCGCGCGGAATCATTGCGCGCATGGCAGGAAGCTGTACCCAGAGATTGTGGTTGCTGTCGCACATTCCCACACGCGCTTCAAGGATGGTTCCTGCTGCCTGCGCCTGTAAAAGACCCTGCATTGTTGAGATGGAAGCTTGGTTTTCAGGCGTTTCCAGCAGTATGCCTTCCGGATAAAAGAAATCTGTCATCATTTTCGACCTCCGATATATTATTTGAGGAAGTGGTTCTCCCACTGCATCGTATGCCCGTGCCTTGGGGATTATACCTGACAGAGAATCCGCACATCCCATGAACCACTGTTCAGGTTCCCTCCACATCCGATCATTATAACAATATCGTACCATATCAAAACCATCCTGTCAACGAAGATATTTGTCGAATTACTGCGAAATTCGTAGATTCACCGCACCAAGGGACTGCATGATGGCACAGATGTTCCGGGTGTTCTTTTCTTCACACAGGATCATCAGTCCTGCACTGCGCCGGTACATCGGCTCCGGAAAAATATCATCACTCACCTCGGAAATCATCACGGCGGTTGCATAATTCTGCATCCGGGGATTGGCAGGAAGAATCGTGTACTGCTCCTTGCCGGCAATCTGCTCCGGAATCCGGCGGCTGCTGATGGTCGTGTGATGCACGCCTTGCACGCTGCGGCGAATCCGCCATAACGCAAGCTCGGCAAGCTCCCTGCTCTGAAATTCCCCCTGAATCTTCCTTAATGCCCCCATAGAAGGCACCTCCTGTCCTTTTTTTGCCCCTTGTTTTCATCACCCTGCATAGGATATGGGACTCGTTTTTATTATTATTGAACAAAAACGAAAAAATATGAAAACTAAATATTGCCTTTTCCGCGAAAATAAGGTATAATATAATTTGCTATGACCGTTTGGCCGGCATATTTTTCTGAAAGGATTATGCAATATGGATGTCAGAGTGAAGGATCTGCTGCTTATGAAGAAACAGCATCCCTGCGGTTCGAGGGAAATGGAAGTACTGCGCGCCGGGATGGATTTTCGTCTGCGCTGCGTGGGCTGCGGCAGAGAATTCATGGTGCCGCGGCATAAAATCGAAAAACATATCAAACAGATTACACATAGAGATGACAGCGCAAATTAACTGGATGGTGATGGATGATGTTCGAAAAGCTTCTGCAGATGGAAGTCCGCTATGAAGATATCAATACGCAGCTCTCTGACCCGGAAGTCATCGGCGACAGAGAAAAGTACACGGCGTTCATGAAGGAATACAAGAATTTAACGCCGATTATTGAAGCGTTCCGCGCCTTCAAGGCTACAAAGGCTGAGCTTGAGGAGGCACAGGAGCTGCTTTCCGATGGGGGTCTGGATCCCGAACTGAAGGAAATGGCGCAGCTCCAGCTCATAGAATCCAAGGAGCTGCTTGAGGAACAGAACCAGCAGCTCAAGGTGCTGCTCCTGCCGAAGGATCCGAATGACGACAAGAATGTCATCATCGAAATCCGCGGCGGTGCGGGCGGTGACGAGGCATCCCTCTTCGCGAATTCCCTCTTCCGGATGTACAGTATGTATGCGGAAGCCAACCGCTGGAAGTTCGAAATCCTCAGCGCAAGCCCGACAGAGCTTGGCGGCTATAAGGAAATCAGCTTTTCCATTGAAGCGGACGGAGCGTATTCGCGCCTGAAATACGAAAGCGGCGTGCACCGCGTGCAGCGCGTTCCGGAAACCGAATCGCAGGGAAGAATCCACACCTCCACCGTTACGGTAGCCGTTCTGCCGGAAGCGGATGAGGTGGAGCTGGAAATCAATCCGGCGGATCTCAAGATTGATGTATTCCGCTCGAGCGGCGCAGGCGGTCAGCATATCAATAAGACCGAATCCGCTGTCCGCATCACCCACCTGCCGACGGGCGTTGTGGTGGAATGCCAGGACGAGCGAAGCCAGCATAAAAACAAGGATAAAGCAATGAAGGTGCTGCGTGCACGCCTGTTTGAGGCGATGCAGCAGGAGCAGACGGATAAGATTGCTTCGGAGAGAAAAACACAGGTCGGAACCGGCGACCGCTCCGAGCGCATCCGCACCTACAATTATCCGCAGGGCCGTATGACGGATCACCGAATCGGCCTGACGCTGTACAGACTGGAAGCCATTCTCAATGGCGATCTTGATGAAATTTTTGACGCGCTTGCGACTGCCGATCAGGCAGCCAAGCTGGCAGGGCAGAACAATGATGACGAATGAACTGACAACGGCACCGGACGATCTCGCACTTGCAGCGGATTTGCTGCGAAAGGGCGAGCTGGTTGCCTTTCCGACTGAAACCGTCTACGGACTGGGCGCGGACGCAAGACGCGCAGACTCCGTCAGACGCATATTTGAGGCAAAGGGCAGACCCGCGGACAATCCCCTGATCGTGCATATCAGCGATCCGGAGATGATGGGGATGATTGCATCTTCCATTCCGGAGATTGCCCGTACACTGGCGGATGCCTTCTGGCCGGGCCCGCTGACCATGGTGCTTCCGAAGCAGGACTGCATTCCGGATATCACCTCCGGCGGCCTTGCTACGGTGGGGATTCGTATTCCTTCCCATCCGGCTGCAAGGGAACTGATCCGGCTTTCAGGCTGTCCGATTGCGGCACCCTCTGCCAATCGCTCGGGACTTCCGAGTCCCACGGCAGCGCAGCATGTACTGGACGATATGCGCGGAAAAATTGCAGCCGTCATTGACGGCGGCATCTGCGAGGTGGGTGTCGAATCCACCGTGATTTGCTTCGATGATGACGAAACCATTCATATTCTGCGGCCGGGTCTGATTTCCGCGGAGGATCTTGCCCCCTTTGCAAAGAAGGTGTATGTCGACCCTGCCGTTTACCAGCAGATTGACAAGGACGCGAAGGTTGCCTCCCCCGGCATGAAGTACAAGCACTACGCACCGAAGGCGAAGATTCTGCCCGTGGACGCGCCGGATTTTAAGGCGTTTTCTGACTTCGTGACAGCCAATGCGAAGGCTGGCACCTACTGTCTGTTATTTGATTCCGATCCCGAAATTGAAGGGATCCCCTGCCTGCGTTACGGTGACAATGGGATACAGCAGGCACATTATCTCTTCCTGCGCTTCCGCGAGCTGGATGCAAAGGGCGCAGTGACAGTTTATGTACGAATGCCGAAAACAAGCGGTGCGGATCTGTCCGTATACAACCGCCTGATGAGAGCGGCAGGATTTGAGGTGATTTCGTTATGAGCCATGACAAGGAGTATATTGTTGTCGGTCTGACCGGACAAACCGGTGCAGGCAAAACAACAGTTGCGGAGATTTTTTCGGAAAACGGCTTTACGCAGATTGATGCAGACAAGCTTTCAAGGGAAATCATGTCCGTTGATTCCCCCTGTCTCGAAGAGGTGTTCGATTACTTCGGAGAGGAAATCCGCAACGAGGACGGCAGTCTCAACCGCAAGGCTCTGGCGAAAATTGTGTTCAATGACAAGGGAAAGCTTGAGAGTCTCAACAGCATTTGCCATCCCTTCATTACGGAGGAAATTTTCAGCAGAATCAGCCATTACTCTGCAAACGGACACCGGATGATCCTGCTTGACGCACCCACCCTGTTCGAGAGCAAGGCATCGGATTTCTGTGATCTGATTATTTCCGTTGTGGCGCCGCCGGAGATTCGCAAAGAGCGTATCATTGCGCGCGACCGCATTACGGAGCAGCAGGCGGATGAGCGCATGAACGCACAGCTGAAGGAGGATTTTTTCATCAATCATTCGGATTTTGTGATCCGGAACAATGAGGATCTTTCCCAGCTGAAGGAATTATCCGAGGAGGTTGCGGATAAAATCAAAGTTTATTATCATACTAATTATCATATCAACGCATGAAAGGAGCAGAAAATGGAAAAGGAACTTTCAATTGCAAAGCAGAAAAAGGAAGCACTGTTTTCTTCCAGTAAGCACGCCGGCATCCGGATGGAGGAAGCAGAAATCCAGAAATGCAATGCATTCTGCGAAGAATACAAGGATTTTCTGAACAAGGCTAAGACCGAGCGTGAAGCGGTGAATTATATGGTAAGCCGTCTCGAAGCA
>JAZQAA010000257.1:0-5725 GCA_045544975.1 Oscillospiraceae bacterium
CGGTGCAGGTATTCCAGCAGCAGCATTGCAAGTGCTTCAATATCAAGCACCTCATCACGAATAGCACCTGTAAACGCCAGTCGGCACGCCGCGTCCTGGTCATCCAGCTTTGGCCACAGAACACCGGGCATATCGAGGAATTCCACCTGTTCATCAACCTTAACCCACTGCTTGGTACGGGTTACACCGGGACGATCCTCTACCTTGGTTCGCTTGGACTTTGCCATACGATTGATGAAGGAGGATTTTCCGACATTGGGAATTCCCACAATCATCAGACGGATGGGTCTGCCAACCATACCGGATCTCTGCCGCTTCGCCAGAAGCTCCTTCAGGAGTTTTTCACGCACTGCAGGCAGGAAGCTCTTGGCACCCTTTCCGCTGAGGCAATCCATCGCAAGAGCGGGGATACCCTGCGCTTCATACCACCTGATCCACTTTGCTGTGGCATCGGGATCTGCCATATCACTTTTATTGAGCAGTACCATATAGGGCTTGCTGTTCATGAGCTTTGTCAGCTCAGGATTACAGCTGCTCTGTGGAATTCTTGCATCGAGAAGAGCCACCACTCCATCCACCATGGAAAGATTGGCAGCAATCATTCTTCTCGTTTTCGTCATATGACCCGGAAACCATTGAATATTCCGAATCTGAATTTCAGCCATAATATCTCCTTTTCTAATTCACAAAGCCAAAGCTTTCATAAGGATACAGGCGCATGAGCACCTTTCCCTCAACCAGATCCTCATCGATCAAGCCGACATCCGCATAGCGGCTATCCTTCGAAATACTGCGATTATCGCCCATAACAAATAAATACCCCTCCGGAACGACAAGCGGATACGCAAAAGCACCGCCTGTTTTCGGGACGGTGGTCAGCGCATTCACATAGTCTTCCTCGAGAGGCTGACCATCCAGAGAAACAATTCCGGATTCAAAATCAATATCAAGCTCCTGACCGCCAACAGCAATCACGCGCTTTACAATGCATTTTCCAAGGCCCTCCTCAAAGTACAGCTCACCCTGTTCACCCATCAGTGCAGCCTGGTCAGAATTGATAATGACAATATCGCCATGTGCAGGAGCAGCACAAAGCTGCAGCACAAGAAGCTTATCCTCATTCAAGAGTGTTGGTTCCATAGAGGAACCCTGCACAACGGCAACTTGCAGAACATAAGTGAAGAGAAGAATGGCGCAGAAAACAGTTATCAGCGTCATTTCAAGCAAATCAAGGCATTCTGCAATTACACGGTGCACTTTTCTATTGTTAGAAAAACGGATTTTCTCCTGCATCGCAGTCCTCCCAGGGAACTTAATCTAACAGACCGATGTGATCAAGAGGATAATAACAGAAGATTGCCTTTCCAAGAACATCCTCTACAGGAACCAGACCAACTCGTACATTACGGCTGTCCGTGGAATTATTACGGTTATCACCCATCACAAAAATATAGCCTTCCGGAACAACAAAGGGATAATGTCCCAGAAACGCACCATCATCCTTTGTAGTGGGCATATTGATATAATCTTCTTCAAGCGGAACATCATCAACATAAACAATACCATTGGCAGAATCAATATCCAGCTTCTGCCCTCCGACAGCAATTACGCGCTTGATGATATTCTTATCAAGGGACTGTCCGCTCGGAACAATCTGGTCGTTGACATTGAAAACATAACCCTGTTCATTATCAATAATGACAATATCCCCCTGCTTGGGTTCATACATAAAGCGATACATCAAAAGATGGTCTTCATTAATCAGTGTCGGATTCATTGAACCACCGTCCACAGTCACCGGACGAATCAAGTATGTAAAGAGAAGCAGTACAACAAATACAGAAACCAGAACGGTTTCAACAATTTCCAATACATCCTCAAGAAAAGTGGCACCAGCCTTGGGCGCCTTGTTCTGTTCTGTTTCAGCAATCTGATTCTGTTCCATGCGAACCGCCTTTCCTGTCCATCAGGACAAATGTTTCCAGAATTCAATTGGGTATCTGCAAAATTCATTTTTGTCAGTTTGCATAATGGCACAGTAATCCATGCCTTTATGCAGAATGACAAATGTTATCATCCTCCTGCAGATAGCAAAAAAGGGACGCTGTGTCCCTCATCGGCGCACACAGTACAAAAACAGCATAATGCTGCTTTTGTACCGCCGCTTGCCGGTCTTAGCCCAGCAGTTCCTTAACCTTTGCAGCCTTACCAACTCTGTCGCGCAGGTAGTAGAGCTTAGCTCTGCGAACCTTACCGTGTCTTACAACCTCTACCTTGTCAACAGACGGAGAGTGCAGAGGGAATACACGCTCAATACCGCAGCCGTGTGCAACACGTCTTACAGTGAAGGTCTCGCTGATACCGCCATGCTTCTTTGCAATAACAGTACCCTCAAAGATCTGGATACGGCTCTTGTCGCCTTCCTGAATCTTTACGTGTACCTTAACGGTATCACCGATTGTGATTACAGGGGCTTCCTTCTTCATGCTTGCTTCGCTGATCATCTTCAATGCATCCATGGTTTTTTCCTCCTAAATTTCCGATTCTTCATTCACGGGGCATAACCGGCTCACTCAGCAAAATGACCGGCTGCCAATCCCGTCCTTCTCAGCGTGATACGCTATGCGGGGCTCCGTCAGCGGACGAATCGATTTAATGTCTTTCGGCATTAACCCTCATCCGGGCGCAATACACCCGAACGGATTTCAAATGCTTTATTATCATAACATATTTTCAGAAAAAAAGCAAGTGTTTTTATAAAAATTCTTCTCCGCTTAGGCAAAAAATTTTTTCACGCACTGCCGATTCCACTAAAAACGGCTGTTCCGCGTATTTTTCAAAGGCATCAAGAACAACGCTAATATTGAGATTACCCTCATTTCCTGCCGGAAGATGGATACGCATGCGAAGAATTCCGTCCTCCTGACGCAGATCATACACCTGAATCATGGGTGCAATATCCATTTCCTTAAAACCGCGTTTGGTTTTCTTCTGAATAAGGATATGTTCCTGTGCCATGAAGCTGTCAAATTCCTTCTTGAGTGCAGCAGAATCCTCCGCAGAAAGCGAAACGAGGTAATCCGCACTGCCGATATTGGCACTTGCATGGATGGGGGTATGCACATCCACAATCTGCAGTCCCTCGGGCAGCGCTGCATTCAGACGGGCTTTTACTTCCTCGGGGGAAAGGAGCTGCGTCAGACGGAAATCCATCGTTTCACACAGGCTCTCAGCTCCAAGTGAAAGAGCGAGGGAGAACATCAGATACATATGCGGATGAAAGCCTTCGGTATACCATGCCGGAAGGTCGGCACGGCGGATCGCACGCTGCATACAGCGGTTCAGATCAAGATGGGAAATATATTTGGCACTGCCGGTTTTCTGGAATACGGCTCTGTAGTTAATTCTGTTATCCATTAGAAGCAGGCACCTCCCAGACAGGAATTTGCACCGCAGCCGGAACATTTTTCACGGCAGGACGGTGTGGTTACGCCCTCATGTGCTTTTTGATTCTCACGAATGAGGAAGGGCTTGGATACGAGATAGTCAAGATGATCCCACGGCATAATCTCCTCATAGGATCGTGTGCGGTTTGCATAGAATTCCTGAGATATACCGCAGCTTTCAAATGCAGCATTCCATGCCTCGGGCATGAAATACTCATCCCAGCTGTCAAGCTTGCAGCCATTCTTCCATGCAGCATAGAGCACATCACAAAGACGACGGTCGCCGCGTGCAAACACAGCTTCCATGACGCTGACATCGGACATATGCATACTTGCCTTGATTTTCTTGGAAGTGATAGCATTTCGCAGAACGGACTGACGGCGGAGAATTTCCTCCTTCGTTACCTGCGGTTCGAACTCAAACGGCGTAAACGGCTTCGGCACAAAAGTTGCAGTACTGATGGATACCTGCACCTTTCCCTTGGGTCGTTCCGGCATTTCATAGAAAAGGTTCACTACCTTCTGAGCAAGATCCGCGATGCCGATAATATCCTCATCCGTTTCGGTCGGAAGTCCCATCATGAAGTAGAGTTTGACATTGGTATATCCGCCTTCAAATGCAATGGCACAGGTACGCATGAGTTCCTCTTCGGTAACATTCTTGTTGATGACATCGCGCAGTCGCTGGGTTCCGGCTTCCGGTGCAAAGGTCAGGCCTGTTTTTCGGACAGCAGCCACCTTTTCCATCACAGACTTGGAGAAATTATCCACTCGCAGGGACGGCAGGGACAGGCTGATACGGCGTTCCTCTGTATAATCAAGCAATTGCTCAAGCATGGGTTCAATTCCGGAATGATCGCTTGTACTCAGGGAAGAAAGCGACAGTTCATCGTAACCGGTATTGTCACACAGTGCCCTTGCCTGCGCACATACGGTATCTGCAGATTTTTCACGGAACGGACGATAGAGAAAACCTGCCTGGCAGAATCGGCAGCCGCGGATACAGCCGCGCAGAACCTCGACGGACACTCTTTCGTGAACAATTTCCACGAAGGGAACCACCTGATTGGACGGATAATAGGACTTGTCCATATCCGTCATAACACGCTTTTTGACCTTGGCAGGTACCCCCTCCTTCGGGGATACGGAAGCAATGGTTCCATCATCATGATAGGAAACATCATAGAGGGAAGGGACATAGATGCCCTCAATTTTTGCAGCCGCCAGAAGGAATTCGCTTCTGGAAGCACCCTCATCCTTCATTTTCTTGTAGAGATCCATCAGCTCGAGATTGACTTCCTCACCCTCGCCGAGGATGAACAGGTCAAAGAAGTCTGCAAGCGGCTCCGGATTGCAGGCACAGGGACCGCCTGCACAGACAATCGGCTCCAGAGATTCTCCCCTGTCACGAGCATAAATCGGCACTCCTGCCAGATCGAGCATATTGAGTATATTGGTATAGGACATCTCATACTGGAGAGTGAATCCGATGAAATCGAAGTCCTTAATCGGATCAAAGCTTTCAAGTCCATAGAGCGGAATCTGCTCACGGCGCATCACTTCTTCAAAATCCGTCCATGGCGCAAAGACGCGCTCACACCAATAATTCTCCCGTTCATTGATCAGGGAGTAGAGAATTTTCATTCCAAGGTGGGACATTCCCACATCATAAACATCGGGAAAACAGAAAGCAAAGCGGACATCCACCTTATCCTTCTCTTTCACAATGCTGCCAACCTCACCGCCTATATAACGGGCGGGCTTCTGCACCTCCATCAGGTGTGCCTGAACTTTTTTTCTCAGCATTTTTAACCTCTTTCTATATATTATCATTTTGTAGGTACACTGCAAAATTTTCACGGTTTTCCCTTGAACGCTCAAAGGTCAGATACTTCCTGGGTTTTACTCCTCCGCCTGCAAGTTTTTCCATCCGGTAAAAGACAATTTCACCGTTTGTCTCCTCAGCCCAGGTATGCAGCGGACTTCCCATTCCAAATCCAAACCATCCGGATTTTGTGAGAAAGCCAAAACCTGTGATCATTGCTGCACCAAAGCAAAGCAGAATTCCACTAAGGATCACCGCCATGGCTGTTCCAAAATCTACTGGGAGGTTCCGTCCCTGCATTTCACACACGGTCAGATAAAAGAATCCTGCTCCCACTCCAAGGCAGATGAACAGCAACAGTGCAGTTTTCAGCATCGAATAGGAAAAACATAGCTTTACAATTCCACAGGATTTTGCTTTTACATATGTGATTCTCTGTAGGATCAAGACAGTG
>JAZQAA010000258.1:0-2692 GCA_045544975.1 Oscillospiraceae bacterium
CCCTACCCCCTCCCCAGGGAGGGGGATTAGTGCAGGGGACTTTGTACCTAACCGGTACCCGTCCCCTCTGCCTCACTTGGTTCAGCATCTCCCCACACTGTGGGGAGTCACCCTGCACCCCTGACAAAATGCGTTTGAATACGCATTTTGCCTTTTGACATTTCAGAACCACAGAAAGAAGGAAAGAATATGAAAACTATCGGAATTATCGGCGCAATGCCGTCAGAACTCAAGGACATCCAGTCCGTCCAGACAAGCCCCGTATCCACTGAAATTGCAGGCTTTACCTTTGTAGAAAGTCAGCATGGTGAGAATAGGATCGTCACCGCCTGCTGCGGTATCGGCAAGGTGAATGCTGCTGTCTGTACACAGGTCATGATCGACTGTTTCAAGGTGGACTGCATCATTAATACTGGTATTGCAGGCGGTATGCATGGCGATGTGAAGCTCTGCGATATCGTTGTCTCCACAAGCGTCCTGCCCCATGACCTCGATGCGCATTTCCTGGCGGACTATCCGCCCTACTGCGCGGAATTTCCCGCTGACGATGCCCTGCAGGCACTCGCAAAGACAGTCTGCGGTGAGCAGGGAATTGCCGTGCACAGCGGAAAGATTGTCTCCGGCGATGCCTTCATCACGGACAGTGCGGTAAAGGCTGGCATCAAGGCGAAGTTTGATCCCTATGCGGTGGATATGGAAACTGCAGCCATCGGTCAGGCGGCATGGAGAAATAAGGTGCCCTTTGTGAGCGTGCGCTGCATTTCCGATCTTGCGGACGATGACGGTGCTATGTCCTTTGATCAGTTTGAAGTGATCGCGGCTAAGCGCGTGGCAGATATCGTGATGGCGATGTGCAGCCGAGAGGTATAAGTATGCTGCAGCTCGTCTCTCTTATCAAAGAGAAGGGAGTGCGCATTATCGGCATTGACGGACTCGGCGGTGCCGGAAAGAGCACGATTTCCGAAAAAGTTGCAGACCAACTGCGCGCGGAGAATGTTCCGGTTACGCTTCTGCACATTGATGATTTCATCCATCCAAGATCTGTGCGCTATCGGGACGACATCCCGGAATGGCAGTGCTATTACAATCTGCAGTGGAAGTACGAACCTTTGAAGGAACTGCTTGATTCCTTGAGAAGGGAAGTGTCTTATAACGGTAGAGTCATGCTCTATGACAAGCAAAATGATGCCTATGTTCCCGCGGAAATTCAGATTCCGCAGAACGGTATTGTCATTGTGGAGGGTGTATTCCTGCAGCGTCCGGAGCTGGAAGGTTGGTTCGATATGACCGTATACCTCCATGTTCCGGAGGAGATCCGCCTGCAGAGAGTGGTGTGCCGCGATCACTACATCGGCGATGCACAGGCAATTGCGGATAAGTATGAACGGCGGTATTTACCGGCTGAGCGCTATTACACAGCACATTGCAAGCCGAAAGAAAAAGCCGATTTTGTCATGGAATGAATCAGGGTGCTCTGCCAAAGCAGAGCTCTCTTTCTGTGGGCTAAAATGGCGTGATATCGTACATTCCCCTTAATTTCTGGAGTGCTTTCTTTTCGATTCTTGACACATAGGAGCGGGAAATATCCAGTTTCTGTGCAACCTCCTTCTGCGTCAGCGGTGGATTGCCATAAAGCCCATAGCGATGGACAATAATCTCCAGTTCGCGTTCATCCAGACATTTTCCAAGAAACTGGTAAAGTTGCTTGGAGCTGATGGATAAATCTACAGCCTCCTCCAGATCTGTTCCATCCTCAATGATATCCATCAGCGTCAGGGCATTGCCATCCTTGTCTACATCAATTGGCTCATTCATATACAGATCCCCTGCGCTTTTTTTAAGCGCACGAAAATGCATGAGGATTTCATTTTCCACACATCTTGAAGCATAGGTCGAGAATTTTGCTCCCTTCTGATAGTCAAATGTATCCACTGCTTTCAGGAGTCCGAAGGTGCCAATGGAAATCAGTTCCTCCGGATCTTCTGAGGAGTTGCGGTATTTTTTTGCAATATGGACCACAAGCCGCAGGTTATGCTCAATCAGCCTGTGCTTTGCTTTTGCGTCACCCTGCGCCATTGCTTCAAAACAAGAAAGCTCCTCCTTTGCTGTAAGGGGCTTCGGGAACAGGTGCGGTGTGTCTGCGTGAAGCACAAAGAATAACAGCTTGCCCAGAATTTCCAATAACATAAATGCCACCAGCCTTTCGGCATAGTCTATGCCGGAGGGCTTTTCCTGTATGCGGTATTAAGGAATCTAAAATTTGCAGCACCGTGATGCAATAAAAATGCCCTATGATGTGGTATGATCATCATAGGGCATTTGTGTCAGATTTCATCAATCTGATCGGCGAGGGTGCAGACCGTCTTCAGAAAGACCTTTACCTTTTCGGGGTCTTTATCCTCTAAGGTGAGTGCAAGGATTTTGATCATGTTGCTGCTGATTTCGGCTTCTCCGAATACCAAGTCGTCCAAACTTACCCGGAGAATCTGAGAAATTTTTGCAAGTGTTTCCAGAGACGGTGAACGCGTTCCTCGCTCCAGATGCCCGATATATCCAGTGGATAGTGAGCAAAGCTCGCTGAGCTGTTCCTGCGTCATTCTGGAAAGCTCACGGCACCGGCGAATACGGTCACCAATGGCAGTATAGTCAAGCTCCTGTTCCATAACATCACTAAGTCGGAGGCCAAGCGGTC
>JAZQAA010000259.1:0-2664 GCA_045544975.1 Oscillospiraceae bacterium
TGGCTGGTCACGGCCTGGGAATTTAGATAGGTGCCGGCTTTTACGTAAAGCAAGGAGTAGAAGCAATTCTACTCCTTGCTTTTTTTATAAGGGCCATTAGCTCAGTTGGTTAGAGCTCCCGGCTCATAACCGGACGGTCCCGGGTTCGAGTCCCCGATGGCCCACCATGCAAGCTGCAGATGCGGCAAAGCCACCCAATTATATGGGTGGCTTTTTGTATGCTTTCCATAAAAACGCATCTGGCAAATTGTAAAAAACACCGAAAAGAGAAGAATGGAATTGACAAAAGCATAACAGCATGCTACAATAAATAAAAATTATCGAAATCCGAACAGTAATAGAGTATTAAAAAAAGTTGTAAGGAGGTATTTCTATGAAAAAACAATTGACACTACTCGCCACACTTCTGCTCTTTACAGGCATGCTGACTTCCTGTGGCAATGCAAAGGAAGATGTTCAGAAGCCTGCTGAGGATTCTGAGAAGCTTATGATTGTGGATACCTTTGTTTCTACAGCAGATATTTCTTATTCTGCCAAAACGCTGGATGAGCTGTATGCTGAGTCCGATTTTGTCGGTGAAATCGAGATTACATCCACCACGAGCAGCCTTGTAGATAATTTTGGTACGCTTTCTACACTTGCTGATTTTGATGTTGTGACTGTATATAAAGGCGATGCCGGTGAACGGCAGCTCAAGGTCAGCGGCGGTTATATGAAGCTTTCTGAATATGCAGAAAAGATGACCTGGCTTGATTTCTCACATTACAGTGAGGATGAAATGGAAAATGGCTATATTTGTCAGATGACGGTTTATACCCATATTCCGGAGAAGGGCGATCGTTTGCTGGTATTCTGTGATATGAACGATGATGTCATCTACGGTACCTCTCCGCAGCAGAGTATTTATGTCTGTGACGGCGACACCATCACAATCGGTTCCATGGAAACCTCCGGCTCCTGGACGGATCCGCTCGCGCTTGACCTTGAAGCAAACTACGGTGCAACAATCACACCGAATGATGAGACGATTACTGTGACCTGTACGCGTGAAACATTGATCTCGGCACTGCAGAAATAAGATACAAAATCCCATGCCTTATGGCATGGGATTTCTTGGTTGTTTATGATTGCGCATCCCTGAAGCACTGCACCACATCAAGAACTGCAGTAACCTGCTTCTCCGTCAGTCCGCTGACGGAAATGGTAGCGGTGTCCTCAATGCCCAATAAATAATCGGCGGACACATGAAAGATTTTCGCAAGCTCCACAATGAATTGGGTGGAGGGAATCGAAAGCCCCATTTCCCACGCATTCACGCTCGAACGGGATAATCCCATTTGCCTCGCAAGTTCCGACTGCGTCATGCCGCAGCTCTCCCGCAGATATTTGATCTTATCTCCTAAATGGAATAGTTCCTTTGCCATATACTATCACTCCTCATTATGATAATACTATAACCAAAAAGATATTGCATTATCAAAATGATATTTATACTTGACATTCTGCGTATTTTGATGTATAATATAAGTACTTCAAAAAACATAATTTGGAAAGGAATGTACAATATGAGCGCATATACACAGCAGCAGGAGACTGAAATAGTCCACGATGCCATGACCTTGACAACAGCAATTCTCATTGGAAATGAGGAACTGAGGAAGCAAAAAGCGGCGCAGTTTCATCCGATGCCGGCGGCACCCTTTCGGCAGGTGCTGGAGATTCCGCAAATTCCGATGCGGCTGCCATCGCCGCCAAAGTCCGATGATACATATTTTAAGTATCTGCGCAGAACCCTTGGGGCGAATTCAAAATCAATTGTGAAGTTCATTGTTCTATGCTTCTTTACTTGCAATATCTATATGTGGGTGTATTTGTTCAGCTCCTACAAGGAGTATTCTGCGCTTCAAAAACAGCGGAACCAGGAGCTTGCGCAGAATGAGTCACATATACAGGCGGTTGAGGAAGCAAAGAGAAAACATCTGGAAGAGCAGCAAAGGGTCAAGGATGAGACAGCTCAGAAACAACTTGAAATTGATGCGAAGTATCAATCCGATCTGGAACACTACGAGACAACGGTGGTTCCCAATTACAATCGGGATCTTGCACAATGGAAGGACAGTCAGCAGAAAAAAATTGCAATGCTGGAGGATGATATCCGGATTCATGAAGAAACACTTGCGGAGCTTTATGATACCACAAAATTGATTTCTCTGACCTATCGGGAACTCTGGATTTTGCGTTGGCTGTATGATGATATGCGTTCCTCCGATCACGATATTCGCTATGCGACTGAGCTTCTTGACCGCGACAGGCAGCGGTACGCAACGATGCTGTCAGGGCGTATGGTGACGGATGCTGTCAATAGTATGCATTCTTCCATGATTGACGGTTTTCATTGTGTCTATGAAGCAATAGAGGCGGGGAATGCAGAGCTTGCAAGGATGCGCCGTGAACAGAATCTTGCCAATGTTGTTGGAATTGCACAGCGGCATCACCTGAATCAGTTTGTCAAAACACAGAACCAAATGCTTGATGAGCATTTCAATCCTAAGAAGTAAGAAAAAATCCCATGCCATTGGCATGTGATTTTCATGTAGCTTAATAATTCTTAATGGTATCAGCATTGAAGAAGCTGTCGCTCTCGGTGTAGTAATCGTTTGTCTC